>JBGPVY010000075.1:0-11694 GCA_041491905.1 Nitrospiraceae bacterium
GCGCTCGCTATTTCGCCATGAAGGGAAGAAGGTATTGAACCAACGAGGGATTACATCGCCTGGCGGTTTGTCCGATGCGGCCTCTGTCGATGGCATCAAAATCCATTGATACTGCATCGAGGTCGTCGAGGCCGAGGATCGGAGAAAAGAGAGGGCTCGTTTTTTCTTGGCGCTCTGGAAGCTTGTAAAAATAGAGCCCGATTTGCTTGGAGGTCATCTTGAGAAGACGGCGTACCAACACGCCATCGTTGGGTGGAAGGCCGAAGCTCTCCGGGTCCATACGCGCGGTTGAGATCGCTGCAAAGCGGCCGTCCTCACGAGTGGCAAAGGCAAATCGCCAGTCCTTGTGTCGGACATACATGTCCCCTCGGGTGAATCCCACCATCATGACTGTTCGGTCTTGGGCCTGTGCCGGAAAACCAATTTTCATCTTGTTAATGAGCTCCTCTCCGATCAATTGACCACGAGAACGATCGATCATTGAATCTTCGAATGGAATGGTGGGTCGAACATCGATGTGTAAGCCGAGAGTCTGCTCATAGTAGCTCGCCAGTGTTTGAAGCGACGTTGAAGGGAAGTTGCCAATCGGGACAAAAGTGATTTGGCAAAGATGCTTCGATGATGCGAACCACTGTATTCCTCCGTAGCAGAGGAGGAGCGCAACGAGAACCACTAAGACCTTCGAGGCGAGTGATTTCACCAGGACTCCTCTAGCAGGATGCTGAAAAAGTTCGCCAGTGGCGTTCTCGCCGCGCTCAGAAGCTCAACGTACCGAAGCGTACGCCTCGCCTCTTCGCTCACTGCGGCCTTGCTGGACGGCCTTTTTGAACATCCTGCGTGGTGTATTCCTGTTATACCAGACGTGCAGACCAGTGAAATTCCGGCGTGCCACAGAGTTTTTCCGCAGCTTCCTTTAGCTCTTTGTGGCGGTCAGGTTGTTTACCAAGTTGCGGAAGGTATCGTTCTTCATGAAGCGCTGAAAGGACGAGTCCTGGCGTGGATCGGGCATTCCCGCTTCGCCAGGATTCTGATTCTTGCGATAGCGAAACGCTGTGTTGAGCGACTGCATCGTATGATCGAGGTCGTTCATCTCCGCAAACGTGCAGGCCAAATTGTAGTGGAACATCGGGTAGGTGGGGTCGGCCTGTATCCCCTGTTCAAACGTAGTTTTTGCTTCCTTGAGATGACCGGTCATCCCATAGGCCATACCTAAATTGTCGATCAGGACGCGCCAAAGAGTCCTGTCGAGTTCTGGCTGTGCTCTTTCAAGATCGAACGCTTTCTGATAGGGGGGAATGGCTTGGGCGTATTTGCTCTGTAAATATAACGCACTTCCTATATTGAATAATTGCCTGCTGTTGGGCGGTTCTGGCGCCTGGGTTTGTATGGTCTCTTCTGAGGGGCCTGGCTGCAAGCGAATGGTTTTGAGAATCGATTGAAAGAGCGGGGCATCGGCTGTGGTGTATTGCACCTTCGAAAGATGGATGTCGGCGTAGACGTTGTCTTGTGCTATGCAGGCATACATATTCTTTTGATCCAGCCGGACTCCCTGGAACTTGTGAAGGGTATATTCAAGGGTCGGTATCTCGCCGGCGGCGTTGAGTTTGATGTCCTGCCCACGGGTGACATACGGGCCTTTCTGTATCAGTTGGAGCTGTTCCATGCATCCTTGTGCTGAAGCCTGGGTTGGGACTTTCTCAAGGGTGACAGACACATTGAGTCCCGTCTTGGGATGTGAGGCCATGAGATAGCGACGACCGTCCGGTTTTACCAGGTCGATGTCTTTCTTGAAACCGGTTAAGTCGATCGAGAGCCCCAAACCCTTCTCGGACCACGCCACAAATGTCGGAGGTTCGTCCTTTCCAATAGCAGCCTGTGAGATGCCAGTCGGCTCTGCCAGCATGAAAAACCATAGGCTGACAGCGCAACCCATGATCACGTTCACAGCACCAGACTGCATTCTTTGGCTCGTCATGTGTCTTCCTCTGATGACAAGATGTCGTTCTTGCACGGCCAGTGTACGACATGATCTGGTTCCTCCAAAAAGAATTGCTATTTATGGCATGCGCTAAACGGAAGGCTAAGCTTAGCGTAGTAGAGATAAACGGGAGCTTTCCATTTTTCTGAAAGCTCTGCTACGCCATCCGCTGACCTCGTCCAATCCTCGCGGAGCGGACCTTAGCCTTAACGAGCCTTCTGCGGAAAATCCGGAGGGGATGGGTGAGCAGGAGTCACAGTCGGAGGCAGTTGGAATGGAGGATTGTGTAGTTGAAGGGGAGGACCGAGGTTCATCGACGGACTTGGGGGCGGCTGCACAGTGACGCGACGTTGGCCACCCGGTGGATCGAGAACGGATTCAACATTCCCCTCGGGATCCTTGTACACTTGCGCCCCACCCTCAGAACCCAGCACTTGCTTTAAACGCTCGCTAGAGCCAGGTGCTTGAATTGGTTGTTCCTCAAGTGCGAGCAGCATGTTTGGCCATGCCGCGCCGGCGATGGCGAGAAAGACGACTACCCTATACATAGCCACATTCTACTGCGGAATCGCGTCTGATTGCGCCCCCTCGCCCACCGCGTCCGACTACGTGGCTCGCCGTTCTTCGTCGGTATTTTGCCAGGTCGTTCTCCATTGACACATTCATTTCACGAGACTAACCTGTCGCCAAATTTCGATCTTGGGGGAAATGCTCGTTCGAAGGACCAGTCAACCGAATAGATGATGGCGACTCCAACCGCGCACTGGCTTGTTGGAAATTTGTGTGGGGCATGAAAGGTATCTTGGAAATCTTGAAGAGAGGAGTGTCATGTTGAAATGGATAACAAGTCGCCATGCTGGATCTATGACCACCTCGAATGAAGGCGAACGTATGCCACGCATTCGGAATGGCAAACTCAGGCGAACGAATCTGATTTTACTGGCTTTCATGTTTTTGGGGGTGACTATGGCGCAGGCACAAGATAGTCTTGTGGACTTGCAGAAAAGAAAAACGGTTGCGGAAGCAGAGAAGGAGGCTATAGAAGCGGAGATTGCACGCGATGAGGCTCGGAAGAAACAATCCGAATTGGTTGCTCCGCTCGATCCAGTAAAGAAGGCGAAAGATAATGCAGTAGAAGCAGCCAACCCGGCCGAAGCTATAGCGGATGCTAAGAAGGCGCAACCTGACGCCCAAAGCCCTTGCTCGCAATGTATTAAAGCTTCTCAGGAAGAGGTGAAAAAGTGCCTCGATGCAGCCATTAGCCAAGAGGATAAGAAGTCTTGTCTGGAGAAGCAGGAAACACGATCGAAGACTTGCGAGGACGGTGAGTGCAAAATTGAAAGGACGCAAGGTGGTAGTAAAGCTGAAGTCCCCACTGAGAAGAAGTAGAGATCCGAAGATCAAAAGATGTCAGGAACCATTTCGGTCTGAACAGCCGACTCAGCCAAGCCAGCCGCCCACCGCGTACGGTCATCGTCGTTTGTGATAGTCTCTTCCATTGATGACGGCACGCTCGCACCATACCGGCCTGGCCGTGATTGCTGTGTTCAAGGTGGTGAAGGGTCTGCTGTTACTCTTCCTCGGGTTGGGCCTCCTCAAATTGGTGCATGCTGAGATTGCCACGCTGTTCTCGCTTCTGATCGAAGCGCTGCGTTTGAATGCTGATTCGAGCCTCATTCATGCGCTGGTTCTGAAGGTGGATTCGCTTCAACCTCATAGTGTGCTGCTGGCGGGGCTCGTTAGTTTGGGCTATGCGGGGATGTTGTTGGTGGAGGGCATTGGGCTGTGGCTGGAGTTCACCTGGGCCGCGTATCTGACGGTGGTGTCAACGAGCCTGCTGCTTCCGTTCGAACTCTACGAAGTCATTGAACAGGTGTCGATTTTTCGGGTCGGCGTTCTGTTGTTGAATCTTATCATTGTGCTCTACCTCATCAGCCAATTGAAGCGGCATACCTTGCGCTCACGGTCGCATCTCCCAAGACATGACTTTGTCGCTTGATCGAAACAGGGATTTGCTGTAGCTGACGCCTCAGCCCCGCCAGCCGCCCATCGCGTCCGAGTTCGTCTCTGCTTTTCTATTCTCACGTAGTGGGTGTTGGACCACCTTGAACCACCATGGTGACTGGAAGCCGGTTGACCTCTTCCACGAGATTCGGCCAAGCTAGCCTTGACGAATCTTCTTCAACGATGAACAATGCCGACTACTGGTGACGGACAAATGGTGGCTCATCTGTGTGTGGTCACCAGTCTGCCACTCGGATCACACTGTAGACGCGTGGAGGATCTAGAGCATGCCGCTACATGAGGAGCGAGGCGAAAGCAAAACTCAATCGACGATTGGTCGGCGCGAGGTGTGCAAACGAATCGGCTTGCTGGGATCAGCAGTCATGCTGGCAGGGATCTCCAGCCTGGCACGGGCGATGACAGATGCGGAAAGGCCACCAAGCGGGTTGGAGGGGCAGGGTCTTCCTCGGCGTCAGCTGGGGCGCACGGGTGTCACGCTCCCGATTTTAGGGCTCGGCGGAGGGCACCTTCTGAACACGAGTGACGAGGAAGGGAGTCGAATCGTAGAGGAAGCCATCGACACCGGACTCACGTTTTTCGACAACTCATGGGATTATTCCAACAATCGGAGCGAAGCGGTGATGGGGAAGGCGCTGAACGGACATCGTCACGAGGTCTTTTTGATGACGAAGATGTGTACCCACGGCCGCGGGAAAAAGATCGGCATGTTGCACTTGGAACAGTCGTTGCGTCGTTTGGGCACCGACTACCTGGATTTGTGGCAAATTCATGAAGTCGGCTGCGACGACGATCCTGAACTTATCTTCCGCGAGGGAGGAGCGATCGAGGCGCTGGCCGAAGCTAAGCAGCAAGGGAAAGTACGATTCATAGGATTTACCGGCCACACGAATCCGTCCGTGCATCTGAACGTGCTCAAGTACGACTTTCCGTTCGATACCTGTCAACTTCCGCTCAATGTCTTTGACGCGGGCTACCATAGTTTTGAACGGCAGGTTCTCCCGGAACTTCTCCGGCGTGGAATCGCACCCATCGCCATGAAATCTCTCTGTGGGAACGGGAAGCCGATTAAGCAAGGTATTCTGACGGTTGAAGAGGCGATGCGATACGTGCTGTCCTTACCGGTTTCCACGCTCGTGAGCGGCATCGATTCGCGAGAGGTGTTACGTCAGAATCTGGCCATCACCCGGCGGTTTGTTCCTATGACGCAGGAGGAAATGGCGCAGCTTCGGCGACGGGTCTCCGGTCATGCGACAGAGGGACAATTTGAACATTATAAAACGGATGCGCTCTGGTCCTGCGATCGGCATGAAGTCGAACGGCGCTATGGCAGGCTTGAGAAGGCATAGCTCCGGTCAGGCCTGTAGAGATCAAAACCTTTTACGGAAAGGATCGGGAACCTTCTACTTTTTCTGACAGCTTAACCTCGCCAGCCGCCTGCCGTGTCCGTGCTCGTTGCTCGTGAAGCGTCGTTCGTATCTCGCAAACGAAGCTATCAGCAATCAGCTTTCAGCCATCAGCTCCCATGCCGTGCAGAGAGTCCCTTTGCTCTCTGCACGGCTTGAGGCTGTTACTTCATTTTCCTGGGGTCTTGGTACACCATGAGGTGAGCGTAGGGGCTGCCTTCGAACATGATGTAGACGCCGGAGGGGTTCGGGGCAGTCGGGAGCTTCGTGGCTGCTGCGTCGAAGGGCCACATGACCATCCAGTGCGGGGGCTCTTTCACAATCTTGGCCCCGTCCCCCGACATGACTACTGTCCCATCTTTTTCAAAGTGTGAACCACCGCGAGCCATATAGGCGATGCCTGGCACCGTGTTCGTCGGTTTCGGCGCGTTGTTCATGTGGTCGGTCATCCATTGTTGAACGGCAGCGTCCATACACATGGGATCAGGATACGGTAGATTCATCACGGTCGGGATGCAGGTAAAGCCGTTGGCGCTTTTCTTGGTCTCGGTCAACTTGCCATCGGCGCCGTAGATCATGATACCGGCCTCTTTCGCAATGCGCGCCGGTGCTCCGCTCAACGCAAGCGCCGTTTGGTCCTTCTCGGACATCGCTTTTACTTCTTTGACGGTTGCACCCTCCTTAGACGGCTTGTCGCCCGCAGTGGTGATAGCCGGCATAATGAGGGTACTGGCGACCAGGATGGTGAGCACGATGCGTTGTGCCATGGCCTCCTCCTCGATGAAGGTGAGTGGTAGCTGTTCAGGGTGCCAAAACTAGCGCAAACGGAAGGAGAAGTCTATACGATCAACAACGGAGGTAGGGAGTCGTTCCCTAAAAGCTCAGCCCTGCCATCCGCCATCGCTCCTCTCTCCATCGCCCGCATTCTTGACGCGCCTGCTTTCAGAGCGTAGGGTCTCGCGGTGGCTGGATCGCAGTAAGAGGTATCGAATGGCGTCCGAATTTTCCCATGTCATTGTCGCTCTGGCGATGGGGAAGGCCTTTCAGAACAAGGAATTGAGTTGGCGCGAGTTGTTCTTGGGTGCGCTATGCTCGGTCGTGCCGGACCTGGATGTGATTGGGTTTTACTTTGGCATTCAGTACGGTGATGTGTGGGGCCATCGTGGGCTGACGCACTCGGTAGTGTTTGCGGCGCTGTTAGCTGGGAGCCTTGTGGCTTTGTGGTATCGAGGCAAGCCGGCGGCAGCGATGACGTGGCTGTTTCTCTATTTCGCTATCTGCACCGCCTCGCATGGCGTGCTTGATGCGATGACAAATGGAGGGTTGGGCGTGGCGTTTTTCTCTCCATTTGATACGACGAGATATTTCTTCCCCGTGCGGCCGGTCCTTGTGTCTCCAATCGGCGTCAGCGAATTTTTCAGCACATACGGTGTTCGGATCCTGGCCAGCGAAGCGATATGGATCTGGCTGCCATCCTGCGCGGCGTTCGTGGTGCTACGCGCAGTCCAGCGGCTTTGGTCAGTCAAGAAGGTGGCATCTCCCTCATATCCATCGTGAGGAGTCGCTCCTCTGATCGCCCATCCCGCGTTCGAAAAACGAAGAGCATATGGCGTATGGCTTATAGCTGATAGCAGGTCGCAGGAAAAAATGACTTTCTTTGTTCGTGCCATAGGCCATTAGCTATACGCTCTTATCATTGCTCCGTGCACTTGTGCTGCGTATGTTACGACGACCGGGCAGGAGTAAGGATACGGAATCTCACTTCATCCACAAGGGTATCGGCGGACGTCCGCTCTCCTGCGAACAACCCACAGTGGTAGAGACCCGCGGTCCAACCAGTTTTTGGAGGGGTCAACATGAAATAGCCGGACTGGTCATTCATGGACGTCAGAACGTGATCCTGTGCGAAGGCGCGTTGCTCTCCAGTTATCTCGGATGTTTCCAAAAAACAGCGTGCTGTGAGGGGCACCGCATCAAATGAGGCCGACACCAGTCCAAAGACCAAGTAGATCTCCTGCTGTGTGGTGTGAAAGCTATCCCCCGGGTTCAGGGGAATAAATTCATGGGCGCCGGTGGGGAAATCATCCCGCACGACCTTGCTCGCCGGGATGACAAATCGAAACCAACTAAAGTCGGCGTCTCTGCCCATGAGCGACGCCCGCTGGTCCAGTGGTTGTTGCGGTTTAAACCGCTCGAAGGCTTTTGCATACAGGTCCTCCTCCGGAAGGGCTGCGGCAGGAGACGAATCGCCGGAGGAGACACGGTCTGCGACCTTATCATCCTTCGGCTTTGCCAATTCGGGAACATGGGGCAGCACCTTATCGAGCCACCGTACGATTTTATTTTTATCTAACACACGAGTGCCCGGTGGAAGTTGAACATCTTTGTTGTTCTTTTCAAACTCGACGGCCGCGTCATAGAGAGTTTGAAAATGAACGACCGCGTCCTCCCACTGTTCTAACTCCACGAGACATTGGCCCATCCGAAACACCGTATCCGCATAGTCTTCGTCGGTGGGATCGAGGTTGGACATTTTCCCAAACACGGTCAGTGCATCCTTGCACCGGCCAAGCTGCATGAGGGTCAGCCCTAATTGATAATTGGCTAGAGCATCATGGGGATTGAGGGCCAGCAGTCTTTGATAGATCGGCTCGGCCTCCCGATATCGGCCCATAGAGAAAAGGTTCCATGCCTCTGCGCGAATGGAGGCCCATTCCTTGCGCTGTGCTCCTGTCATGTCTTTGGTCAGAACGGGGTCGAAGCGCCGGCCCCGATCGATGGAGGTTCCATTGATTTGTGAGAGCAGATTCTTGGCAGGGAGTTCCAGCGGAGAACCAGGGGGCAGCCTGTGCAACACGTATTGCACGTCAGCATCCGCGCCTTGATAATCCAAGACGTCGAACCGCGCCCGGGCCAACGCTAATCGCCAACCGAGTAAATCCGGAGCGAGTTCCACGGCCTTCTGATACGATTCGAGCGATTGCTCAAGGCGATCGAGTTTTCGGAGTTCTTGCGCCAGTCGCAAATGAACCAATGGATTCTGAACATCGACCCCAGCGATGCGTCCTAACTCCGCGATGGATTCCTCCCCCTGTCCCGACCGAATCAACACACTCCACTTAGCCCATCGGACATCCAACGCGGTTGGTGTCCTGGCAAGGACCGTCTCATAGGCCTCAACCGCCTCTTGGGGGCCTCGGGAGGTGGTGAGAATATCGCCGCGTAATTTCTGGAGCGTCAGGACGTGAGGATGGTCTTGAATCCCTTGGTCAAGGATCTCGAGCGCAGAGTTGATCGCACCACTCTCCCACACAGCTTTCGCATGTTCGGCGACTTGCTCCTCCGAACGTAACTGTGGATCTTCCGCGAACGCGAAGGGACCCATCGTCAACGTCACAACAAGTGGCACGCCAAGGAGCATGGCGGTGGAGTAATATCTTGGCCGGACGACAGGGTCTTGCATGTGAGATGGCAACGATCTATTCATGAACGCTTGGACATTCATTGAGACTCACTATACCAAGAAGCCATGTGATGGTGAAATAAACCACCGCATCTTTTATGTCTCTCGCCGTTCGTTGTTCCTGCATCGTGGAACTCTACGCGGCCGTGCTACACTGCGCGCCCATGTTCGACGTCATCCTCTATCAACCGGAAATTCCCCCGAACACAGGCAACATCATACGACTGTGTGCCAATACTGGCGCAAGGCTACATCTCGTGAAGCCGCTTGGCTTTACGCTGGAGGATAAGCAATTGCTGCGAGCAGGACTGGACTATCACGAATTTGCCACGATCACTATCTGCGACAGTTGGGCCGAGTGCGCGGAGCGGTTCAAGGGTTGCCGCTTGTTTGCCGTCTCCACGAAAGGCACGCAACGGTACGACTTGGTGGACTATGCCGCCGGCGATGTCTTTGTGTTTGGTCCGGAAAGCCGTGGGTTGCCGGCTGAGATTCTGGGAGGTGTTGTCGAGCAACAACGAATCCGTTTGCCCATGACACCTGACAGCAGAAGTCTCAATCTCTCCAACACTGTCGCGGTGATTATCTACGAAGCCTGGCGGCAGCTTGCATTTGGAACGGGTGTGTAGGGGAGAGCAGAGCTGATAGCATATGGCGTATAGCCTATGGCACGAAACAGAAATGCATGGGATTCTCTTTGCTTGTGCTATAAGCCATACGCCATTAGCTTTTAGAGGTCATCCTCTTTAAGGCAGCGCCCGAATCCCTGTTGCTCAGCGAAGTAGTAGGCATAGTGCAGGGCCGCGAGATTGGCGACTCGTTCTTCGGCCTCTTCCCGACTATCCGAATAAATGATCTTGATCCCATATCTTGCCGTCAGGCCGTCCAAGAAATCCATCATGCCGTTCTTGTGATATTGGCCTAACCGTCCTCCGCCTTTGCTGTATTGGATCGTTCCTTCGAGCACCAGAAACCGATGCGGGAAGGCGAGGAGTGGTTCGAGTTCATGCAGAAAGGGCGGTCGATTGTCGGAGGGGTTCGAGAAAATCGTATTGAATTCTTCCACGCGCCGGCGCTCCACGCAAAATATCTCCGGCGCTTCCGCAATGGCATAGTCGCCCGCCGGCAGCGTGCGGCGAATGGTACCGGCGATACGCACAAGACCCTGAAATTCGTAGGGGAGGTGTTCGCGGGTGTCGACGAGGATTGTAATGGCCGGCACCATGGTCTTGGGTTGGCCTTGCCGCGAGAGCATCATGAGGGACTGGGGCCCGCGAGGGTCCTGCCGGGATCGCTGGGCTGGTTGCGGACGTGGGGGAGGAGACGGACGTGTGGGGGGCGTGGTGGAGGGAGCGTTCTGTGTGGCGGCATCGTAGCGGGTGCGTAAGGTGGGGTCGCTCAGCGTTTGGTAGGCCTGGTTGATCAGTTGTGTCCGGGCTTCCGCCTTGCGGTGCAATGCCGGTGAATGATTAAAGCGATCCGGGTGCCAGACCTGTAGCTGTTCATGCCAGGCTTTCTTGATATCAGCAGGTGTCGCGGTAGATAAAAGTTCGAGTACCGCGTAGTAATTGGTCGTTCTTTCGTCCCGCATCGGTCTCTCCTGGCAGGATGCTGAAAAAGTCGCTCTTCTCACCCGCCCAACCCAGGTGCGCCAAGACGCACCGTTCACCAGGCTTCGTTCTCGCTTCGCTCAAAGGCTCAACGTACCGAAGCGTACGCATCGCCTCTTCGCTCGCTGCGGCCTTGCTGAACGGCCTTTTTGAGCATCCTGCTGAGTATTCAGGCACTATCACCCTGCGTATTATCACAGCAGCGTGCCGTACAAAAACCGAGTTTATCCGAAAACTGCTAGTGACCGCGACGGAGTGTAGCGGAGTAGAAGAGGGAGGTCTAGCAGGCTGCGGGAAGAAATAGTTGGCACAGGATGTTCAACCGGCCTGCCCGCAACGCCGCCATGACGCGTGTGGTCGTTCTGCATGGAGGCCTCACGGCGGACTGGCCGCAGTCAGCGGCTTGCGTTCGTCTTGCGCTGTTCGAGAATAGTCTGATAGGGTCATGGTCGGTATTGCCACGAAACTCAACCCCTGCAGGGAGGAAGACTATTATGGGAGAGGTCGATACAGCCCCGGAAGTTGCCGCCAAAGTCATCGAAGATCTCACGGAGCTGGAGGTTGATCCGGGCAAATGCGAGCGTCTCTATAAGGCCGCGCTGGTTCAGTCCAATTCAGGCGTCACGTATCGCATGTTGGCCAAGGTGCTCACGACCGGAAAGGTGGATCTCGTCCACTACGGTTGTGACTTGGATGCGGATGGCAAACCGACGACGAAGTGGAAGATCAGGCGCATCCTTGAGCAAGCCCCCGAACGGTTTGACAAAGAACTTGAAGCCATCAAGAAGGGTGTGACGGACGATGGTGAGGTCGTGCAGGGCGCTTGGGTGCACGATATGACCGGCCTTCCGGACGTGGCGGCACAGGGTAAGAGTTTGGACGAGTGGTCGCGGAACATGACCGCAGAGGTTCGGAAGAAACCGAGCTAGCCAACGCCAGGCTGCCGGTGTCTGACTGCGTATCACTCAAAAGCTCATGGCTCGGGATCGCAGTGATGACGGCGACGAGTCGGTTGCTGTTGGTGGCGAGGCGCTGATGACAACCGTCAATCGGCTCTGCGCGTCCCGAAGCGACCGCTCCACCTCCTCCGGTGTCGCTCCTCGTGCGAGAAGAAACCCCAGGTAGCGCGTCCCCTCCGGAAGCGGGACCAGTTCGTCACCAGGTTCTGCCGTGATCGTCAGTTCTACAATCCCAGGTACCGCTCTGGCTTCAGCC
>JBGPVY010000273.1:0-3685 GCA_041491905.1 Nitrospiraceae bacterium
ATTCGCTCAAGCGCCTCGTCGATTTTCTTGATCAACCGTTGCTCGCGCTCACGGATACGCATCGAAAAATTCTGCTCGGCCTCCGCAGACGCCTGATCGCTGACATCCGGGAACGCCTCCTGACCATTTGGATTGGCGAGACCCTCAACCACCTCGTCCAACATAGCCTTGCGCTGCCGCTCAAGGTCACGACGAATAGCCGCGTACTTTTTCCCTGGAGACGATATCTTGGCTCTGCGCTTGGCAGGGACAGAGTGCGCCGTTGATGGAGTGGGCGAAATGCGATTGGCGGAAGAGCCTGCTTTCATACTGCAACCTACCTGAGGAGTAAAACCGTCCGAAACGAGCGGGACTATAACAGGGGCCTGGAGGGGGGGTCAATGGGCAGCGTGGGCCCGTTAATCTTACCCACCCGGCTTTCGCTAGCAGTCTGCGGAAAAACTCACGCAGGATGCTCAAAAAGTCCAGACTTCTCACCCGCCCAACCCTGGCGGTTATTTCACCCGCCCGCCCTGAGTCTGCCAAGACAGACTCTTCGCCCTGGGACGCGCCTGGTCCCAGGCAAGGCCGCAGCTCTGAGGCTGACCCTCGTTTCACGTTTCACGGCTCACGTTTCACGGTTCCTGGGAGCGATGCGAGAACGAAGCTGGCGGGTTTTTTCAGCATCGTGCTAAAGATCCCGACGGCCTTCGATCGACTTCAGCAACGTCACTTCGTCGGCATACTCGATATCCATCCCGACCGGAATGCCATAGGCGATACGCGAGACCCGGGCCCCGAGAGGTTTCAGTTGGTTCGTTAAATAGATGGCGGTTGCCTCGCCCTCGATCGTCGGACTCGTCGCGAGGATCACTTCCTCAATTCCCCCGAGCTTCACCCGATCTACCAACTCCTCGGCCCTGATATCGGACGGTCCGACGCCGTCCAACGGAGACAATGCACCGAGTAACACATGATACAAGCCGCGGTAGGCTCCCGCCCGCTCGATGGCATAGGTCGTACTCGGTTCTTCCACCACTAGGATTCTCGTCTGGTCCCGTTTCGGATCGAGACAATATTCGCAGAGTTCTCCCTCGGCGATGTTCCGGCATTGTCGGCAAAATGAGAGCCCGTCTTTGACGGCACGAATCGCCTCGGCCAGACGAAGCGCGTCTTCGCGCTCGACTTTCAAGACATGGAACGCCAATCGCTGCGCCGTTTTTTGGCCGATGCCTGGAAGACGGACTAACTCGCGCACCAACCGTGCGAGTAATCCTTGTTGATCAACTGCCATGACGTGATAGCCCGCTAGCAGGATGCTGAAAAAGTCCGCCAGCAGCGTTCTCGCATCGTTCAGACCCTCCACGTACCCCAGAGGGTACGCCTCGGCCCTTCACTCGCTGCGGCCTTGCTGGACAGCCTTTTTGAGCATCCTGCGGGAGTGTTCTTCTCTTGTCCCAGTCGTGCAAGCCGTCGAAGTTCTCATGTGCCAACATAGTTCCTTCGCACCCGCTAGAGCAGTCCGGGGACGTTCATCCCACCGGTGACCGATTTCATCTCATCCGCCATCATCTCACGAGCCTTCCTGAGGGCATCGTTCGACGCGGCCATGACCAAATCTTGCACCATCTCCACGTCGCCACCTTTCACCACTTCGGGATCGATGACGATGCCGACAAGCTGCATAGCCCCGGTGGCAGTGACCGTCACACTGCCACCGCCGGCCGTCCCGGTCACGGTTTTCGACGCGGCCTGTTCCTGTACCTTCGCCATTTGCGCCTGCATCGCCTGCGCTTGCTTCAGAATATTTCCCATATTGCCGAACGGGTTCTTCATTCCTCGACCTCCTTCTGTCTCGACAACGGTCTGACCTCTGCGAGCTCTGCGCCGAACATCTCCAGCGCCTGCTTGACGACCGGATGTGCCCGCGCTTGCTCGAAGAGGACCAGCCGTTGTTCTTTTTCCTTTGCCGCCTTGAGCTGCGCCATCGTCGGTCCCGGAGAATCCAACTCTGTCAATTCGACAATCCGCAGCCGAACCGTCTGACTGCTCAATCGTGCACATATCGATGTGAGCACCGCCATATTATCAGGGTTCTCGATCATCCCTCGGGCCGCCGTCTCCTGCTTAGCAAATCCAATTGTCACAACATGGCCATCCACGCCCACAAACCGCCCTCTTTCCAGGAAGGCGGCAATCCTGGAAGAGGCATTGGCCACTTCCTCTTGGACCTGTTCCCAATTGAGCGTCACCACAAGGCGTCCGTCATCAGTTGGGGGCGATGCCACAGGCATCGCAGCCTTCACCTCACCGGCTGCGCCAGGAGGCCGGACGGTTGCAGAGTTGGCCGAGAGGCCTTGCGGAGGCACCGTATTCCCGACAACAGAAGACCTCGACGGCATCGGAGCGGTCGGTGCAGGAGCCATCGATTGAGGAGGCCGCGGTGGCAAGGAGGGCGTTGGATCTGCAGAACGCGCCTGGGAAACCGGCTGGCCCGTCCGCACTGGAGCAGGCTGCGGTGGGCGTGTCGTCTGGGTTGGCTGCACCGCTTGGGGTGCCTTCCCATCCGCTCGACGCTGCAACCGCGTCGCACGCACGGCCGCTGTTTCGAGTACGAACCGAGGGTGGGCACTGAGCCTGAGCGAGTCCTCCGCTTGTGTGAAGATCGCAAACAATTCCTGAAGTAGCTCGGGCGAGAATGAGCGCGCATCAGCTGCCATCTGTGCGAGGTCTTCCGCTGAGGCCTCGATCAACCCCTGCCACTCTTGGGGTGAAGTCACCACCGACACCACCAGCATGTTGCGCAGATACTCGACAACCTCCGCACAATAGGCCCGCAGATCATGCCCTTGGTCCAACAGCTGGGCCAGCACGCGCAGCGCCGCGGCGCTCTCCTGAGCCGTGATCGCCTGAATCATGGCACGAACGAGTTCTTGTGGAACCGCTCCCAGCAGGGCCTCCAGATCCGTATGCACGATCGTCTCGCCGCCGAACGCCACCGCCTGGTCAAGCAGGCTCAGCCCATCGCGCATACTGCCTTCGCTGGCCCTGGCGAGCGCCATCAGGCTCCGTTCCTCGATTACGATCTTGTCCTGATCGACCACATGGCGCAGCCGCTCGACGATCTCGGTTCGCGCAATCCGGCGGAAATTGTAATGCTGGCAGCGAGAGAGAATCGTCGCCGGAATCTTGTGAATCTCCGTGGTGGCGAAGATAAACACCACATGCGGCGGCGGCTCCTCCAGCGTCTTCAACAGCGCGTTGAAGGCCGAGTTCGACAACATGTGGACTTCGTCGATGATGTAGACCCGGTACTTCCCACGAAAAGCAGCGAATTTGACGTTCTCGCGGATCTCGCGCACATCGTCCACGCTCGTATTGGACGCCCCGTCGATCTCCATGACATCGACGGAGGTCCCCTGCGCAATTTCGAGGCAGTTGGAACAGGTGCCGCAGGGCGTGCCGGTCGGCCCGCGCTCGCAATTGAGCGCCTTGGCAAGAATTCTTGCCACCGTGGTTTTCCCCACGCCGCGGGTCCCGGAAAAGAGATAGGCTTGGGCAATTCGCTTCGTGGTGATGGAATTGACCAGCGTCTGAACAACGTGTGGCTGTCCGATCACGTCATCAAACGTACCCGGCCGGTATTTTCTGGCAGAGACTTGGTAATCCAACGTCGCTACGCTCCGAATGTTGAGTTATGAATGAG
>JBGPVY010000222.1:0-5028 GCA_041491905.1 Nitrospiraceae bacterium
ACATGCGGCGTTTGCCGGAGTCGCGCTCGGTTATCTCATGGGCTGGCCGCCGCTGCTCATGGCCATTCTCTTTGGCCTCGCCACGGTGTGGATCACGGGATGGGTGGAGGAAAAAGGCCGGATGAAGCTGGATGTCTCCATTGGGATTCTCTACACCGCCACCATGGCCCTGGCGATCCTCTTCATCGGCCTGATGAAGACCTATAACGCCGAAATCTATGGCTACCTCTTCGGAAATGTGCTTGCAGTGACCAGCGAGGAACTGCGCACGATTGCCGGATTGAGCATCGTCGTCATCGGTGCGATTGTGCTCTTCTCGAAAGAACTGTACTTTATCGCATTCGACCAAGAAATGGCGGAAGCCTCCGGAGTGCCGGCCCGGCGCATATTTTTCCTCTTGCTGACCCTGGTCGCGCTCACGGTGGTGATATCACTCAAGACTGTCGGCGCGATCCTTGTCTTCGCGATGATCCTGATTCCAGCTTCCACCGCCTACCAACTGACACATAGTCTCTCGACGCTGACCTGGTATTCGGTCTTCATAGGAATCACCTGCTCAGTCGGGGGAGTGCTCATCTCCTCTTACTGGGATGTCCCCTCCGGTCCTGCCATTGTGTTGCTCGCCACACTGCTGTTCTTTGTTGCGGTCCTTTTTTCTCCCAAGAAACAGCGGCGTTCCCTTGCCCTCGGTTGATCTCAGCTCCATGTAACGTTGTGCTATGTGAGTCCTTATCCATTTTTCGTGTCGGCTTTCCCCCTGTAGGACGATAGATACAAAACTGTGTCGGCAATGAGTCATTATTCCACAACCAGAACGGCACCATGACTGCTCCCGAATCGCTCAGTAAATTTGATAGGCTTAAACTTATCTATTGATTGAGCAATTCCGTTCACCCAACTACAATCTATTCAAGGGAGATCGGGGTACTAAACTTGCCGTGCTAGTGCGGAGAGAACGGGTGTCTGTAGCCTATTTACATCATTACATCACGGAGGATTTATATGGGTGTCGTTATGGCTCGTTGGGGTTTGGTGGGATTCATGGTGCTAAGCGCGCTCGTCCTAGGTAGCCAAGCGAGAGCGGAAGGATGGAAGATGGAACAGGGCGGAATAGAGCCAGGCAAAGTCGTGCTCGGCATGCGCGCAGGATTTGCCCCCTTGACCCAATCCTTGACCGCTAATACCTCAACCGACGTGGGCTCCTTGGTCAATTTCCAAGCGATGTATAGCCTCAACAAGTGGCTCTTGGTCGGCATGATGCTGGAGTGGGAGCGCCATGCGGTAGATCAAGAACGGCCCTTCCTGGACTTGGGCCATCAAGACACCGTGTCGGTGCTTCCGACGGTGGAAGTCCGTCCGTTCAAATTCGGCCCGGTCATTCCTTACGCGAACATGAGCTTTGGCGTGAACGTCAACAGCTTTGGGGAAAGCAGTGCGATCAGCGGAAGTACCATTTCACCCAGCAACACCTTCGCCTGGCGACTCGGCTGGGGCGCCGACTACATGCTCACCAAACAGTTCGCGCTGAACACAGAAATGGCCTACAAGCGCAACGATGGTCACGCCACGATCGACGGGGACCGCGTGAACGATTGGAACACCTCGTCCTTCGGCTTCCTGTTCGGTGCAAAGATGTTCTTCTAGCCATCACGATATGCTCCTCCCCAACAAGGCAGGATGTCCGGTCACTTCGAACATCCTGCCTTTCTTTTGCGCGGGCGACGACAGCTTGAGGACCTCTTTGAAGTCTTCTCACGCTACTGGACTGTCTTCAGATTGGAGAAAGAGTTTGAAACGTGAACCGGGCTATTCTAGTCGAGTCTGCTTACTGCGGCTCCAGACCATTCCGGTCTGTTCTTTTGAACTAAAGCCGAGCTTTTCGTAAAACTCCGGCATGCGGGTACAGAGCCAGAAGAGTTCGACTTTCTTGAGGCGGGGGTGGTTCAGGATGCGCTGGACGATATCGGCGCCGACGCCCTGGCCCTTGTAGGCCTTATCGACGATGACATCCCAGATGGTCGCTCGGTAGACATAGTCCGTTAATACTCGTCCAAATCCGATCAGCACGTCACCGTCCCAGGCCATTACGGCCACATCGGTATGGCGCAACATCTCACGTGCGTCCTCAAGGGTCCGTCCTTTGGCCCAAGGCGCTTGCTGGAAGAGGCGGACGAGCTTGGCTGGGTCGAGGTCCTTCTTCTCAACGAAGGTGATGGCGGGCTTGAGGGTTGGAGGCATCTTGTACTAGATTATCTCCCAGTGACAGCAACCAAAATCACGCGGAGTGTACGAGGAATATCATGACAACGCAAGTACGAACCTGCCCTAGGTGCGCGCAGCTGATGTGGCTGAAAGAAGACCAGTACGAACAGCTGGATGAGGAAACTATCCGCGGAAAGTGTCCTCAATGCGGATCGACGGTTCGCTTCAAGCTCGTGTCACAAGGTGAAAACGCCGCCGGCCCAAAGATGGGCCACTGACCGCTTCGCGGAATGTTCAATGCGGAAAGTTTAATGTTGAATCTGCAATTTATCATTTAACACTGAACATTCAACATTTTCTGGTTACATTCCCCGTCCTGCGCCTTCCAGCTCGGGCTTGTTGCCGGGTAAAATCTTATTCAGGGCAGATCGATACTCGCCTGTGCGCTTCTCATCGATCCGTCCGATTTCGATTTCTTTATCTCGCTGCATCCGTTCCAGATGATCGAGCACCGAGAGGAGAGGCTGGACGGAGCCGAACAATCGACCAACCTCGAAGGCTTCGAGCGATTCCACAAATAATTCGTTCAGGCCTCTATAGGGAGTCCCGGCGCTCTGGCTCCGGAACCGAGAGACGATCTCCTCATACTCCTCGACCGCCTCAAACTTGGGCTTCACACCGGTCGGCACCGCCGACAGATGCACAATCGGCGGCAATTTGGCTGAATAAATCTTCAGCTGAGCAACCAATCCACCCATTGCGTCCAGCACATCGGCAGTCTGCATGAACTCATCCTTCGAGGCGGCATTGCTTACGACAAGCTGAAGGACCTGTCATGATTTTCGAGCACCTTGAGGAGGCGTGAGACCATCGAGGGCCTGAACTACCTGCTCCATATCGGACGAAAAGGACTTTGTATACTCCTGAAACTCACCGGTGGAGGGGTGATGGAAACCTAGGGTCCTCGCATGCAACATCACGCGGGGGATCTCGACGTCCTCTACCGTGCAGACTTTCTTCCCTCCATAGGTCTGATCTCCCAGAATTGGATGGCCCAGGGATGCCAGATGGACACGGAGCTGGTGAGTCCGGCCTGTGCGTGGGTACAAAAGCACACGGGCGGCCAGTTTGCCGAAGCGATGGTCGACCTTATATTCCGTCACGGATTCCTTTGGTCGCGCCGTATGGGCAGAGAACTTTTTCCGTTCCTTCCTGTCACGGCCAATCGCCAGCTCGATCAACCCATGTCCTTTTTTTGGCACGCCTGAGATAAGAGCCTCGTACACCCGCGTGATCGTGTGATGTTTGAATTGAGCCGAAAGAGCACGATGGGCTTCGTCTGTCTTGGCGATCACCATCACGCCAGAGGTATCCTTGTCCAGCCGATGGACCAGCCCTGGCCGTTCTTTCCCACCAATCGTCGACACCGTGCCGCCGGATGTCTGAAAATGATGGAGGAGGGCATTGACCAGCGTGCCGGCCCAATGACCCGGCGCAGGATGGACCACCAAGCCGGCTGGCTTATTTAGGAGCAGCAACACGTCGTCCTCGTAGAGAATCTCGAGTGGAATCGACTCGCCTTTGAGCTCGAGCGGCTCCGCTTTCGGAATGTCAAAGGCGATCGTGTCGCCAGGTTTGATCTTTTGACTGGGCTTGACGACCTGACCATTGATTCGCACACGCCCTTGCCCAATCAATCGTTGCAAGGCTGACCGCGATAACTTGGGCTCACGATTGACCAGAAAGATATCCAGCCGTTTTGGCAGCTCACCGGCCGTCACGACAAACTCGGTCACCATAGACGAATCGCCCCACCAGCACGTTCAGGCCACGCTACTGCAGCGCGAGGCGCAATTGCAATCGGGAAGCCTGCCGATCCGATTGCCTCTCCAGTCGATTCGGGCTAAGCTGACAACCGCGAGGCTGGTCCGACGTCGAACAAGGAGATAAAATCATGCGATGGACAGTCAGCCTGATGGTGGTGCCGGTAATGGTACTTTCCCTGTTTACGATGGTGGGGCGCGCAGCAGACCTCCCAGGCATTCCCCCGGAAACGGTCACCGATTACATCCATGCCATCATTGAAGCCGACCGCACCTTCTACACCATTCATGTCGTCGAGCGCATGCAGAAGCAGGGCGGATCTCCGGCAGCGGAGAATTGGCGCGCGGAGAAGAAGACCTTGCCGTTACCAGCTCAGTTCCTCGCGGAAGCAAGCGACCTGTCCTCGAAGACCGGAACGAAGGTCCGCTACCGGTTGATCAGTCTGTGGCCGATCAATCCGCAGAATGGCCCGGACGATGAGTCAGAAAAGAAGGGGCTAGAAGCTGTGCGAGAACATCCAGAACGGTCTGCCACCAGTACGGTCAAGATCGACAATCAGACCTACTTCAGGGCCATCTACGCTGACCGCGCTGTCAGCCAAGCCTGCGTTGGCTGTCACAATACCCATCCGCGCAGCCCTAAGAAAGACTTTAAGCTGGATGACGTCATGGGCGGTCTGGTGATCGAAATTCCCCTGGGGAAATAGCAGGGGCATCTGGTTTCTTTGGTCTATCTGGTCTATCTGGTTTCTCTGGTTGTTTTGGTTTGTTTGGTTTTTCTGGTTCAAGCAACGAGACCAACAAGACAGACCAAATAGACCAGCTAGACGAGATAGACCAGACCCGCTCTTCGCTCTTGTTCGTCTGGTTTCTTTGGTTCGCCTGGCTGGTTTGCCGGTCCGGCCAACCAGACCGACCCGACAAACCAATTCTTTCGCGCCCGTCCCGCGACTCTCGCTCGCTTCAACATTCACTCACACTTGCCTCTCTAACCGACAAAAAT
>JBGPVY010000269.1:0-3760 GCA_041491905.1 Nitrospiraceae bacterium
CGGCTTTTTGATTTCCTTCACCGTAATGTACACCTGACCGGAGTAGCTCTTCTCCAACTCCGCCTTGAGCTTATCGACCTCAGCCCCCTTACGACCGATGATGATACCGGGGCGCGCGGTGTGAATAATCACACGCGTCTGGTCTCCAGATCGCTCGATTTCAACCTTGGCCACACCAGCATGAAAGAGACGCTGCTTGACCATCTTGCGGATCCTGATATCCTGATGGAGCAGCTTTGCATAATCCTTGCTGGCATACCACCGAGAGCTCCAGGTGACGTTGTATCCTAGCCGGTACCCGATCGGATGTGTCTTGTGCCCCATAACTATTTGTGCCTCACTCAGACAGGAAATGAATCCGTTCCGTTAGCCGCCTCTATCTACTTTTTTCCTTCACACTTACAGCCGACACGACGACAGTAATGTGACTCATGCGCTTTTGAATCGCATTCGCACGCCCCTGTGAGCGAGCTCGAAAGCGTTTCAACGTCGGCCCGCAATCAACGAACGCCTTCGAGACCACCATCGATTCACTGTCGCCCATCTCCTTTTGCTCCGCATTGGCCACGGCGGACCTCAAAATCTTCTCGACCACCTTCGCCGCCTGACGCGGCAAATTTCTGAGCAATGCCAGGGCCATTGGAACTTGCTGCCCACGGATCATATCGATCACCGGGCGGGCTTTCCTCGGAGAGACACGTACGAACCGTAGAACTGCTTGTGCTTCAGCCATAACCGTCCCATCCAATCGAGTGTGCCGAGACCAGAGCCTGTCGCCTACTTGAGGGCGACCGCCTTCTCTGTCCTGGCGTGCCCATGCCCCTTAAAAAACCTGGTCGGAGCAAACTCTCCCAGCTTGTGCCCAACCATGTTTTCCGTCACGAAGACAGGAATAAACTTCTTCCCGTTATGAACCGCGAACGTATGTCCGATCATATCTGGAATGACCGTGGACCGTCGCGACCAGGTCTTAATGATCTTGCGATCTTTATTCTGATTCATCCGCTCCACTTTCTGAAGCAGATGGTCGTCAACGAATGCGCCCTTACTGACTGACCTCGGCATCGCGTACTCCTACTTGCGGCGGGAAATAATGAACTTGTCCGTCGCCTTGTTGTTCCGAGTCTTGTAGCCCTTGGTCGGAAGACCCCATGGGGAGACCGGATGGGGGTTACCCTGTCCAGATTTTCCTTCGCCGCCACCATGCGGGTGGTCGACCGGATTCATCACGACACCGCGTACGTTCGGGCGTCGGCCCAACCATCGGGTCCGACCTGCCTTCCCAACATTAATATTCTCATGATCCGTATTCCCAACCTGTCCGACGGTTGCCATGCAGGTTGAAAGAATTCTCCGCATTTCACCGGACCTGAGTCGCACCTGCACATATTCGCCATCACGCCCCATCACCTGAGCAGAACCTCCCGCACTACGAATCAGCTGTCCGCCTTTTCCGGGCTTCAACTCTACATTATGTATGGTGGTTCCCAACGGCATACTGGACAAGGGCAACGCATTCCCAGTACGAACCTCTGACGCAACACCGGACTGCACCACATCCCCGACTTGTAAGCCAACAGGGGCTAGGATATAACGCTTCTCGCCATCCTTATAGTGCACCAAGGCAATCCGTGCTGACCGATTGGGATCGTATTCAAGCGCGGCAATGGTCCCGGGGATTCCGGTCTTGTCGCGCCGGAAATCAATTTTCCGATAGAGCCGTTTGTGCCCACCCCCACGGAACCGTACAGTCGTCCGCCCATCGTTGTTCCTGGCGCCGGTACTGCGACGGAATGACGTAAGCGATTTTTCAGGCCTCTTCTTCGACAGCTCTTCGGTCGTCACCGCAGTCATCCCGCGACGACCCGGTGTCCTTGGCTTGTATACTCTGATTCCCATGCCACAGTCGTCCTTCCAGCACACCGAGATCAGCCTGGTGCAAAGTCCCGCTATGCGCTCTCGTAGAGCTCCAACTTCTCGCCTTGCTTGAGCTTGACGAAGGCCTTTTTCCAATCCGATCGCTTACCAGAGAAACGCCCCAAGCGCTTCACCTTCCCGCGAACATTCATCACGTTCACTCGCTCAACCTTCACCTTCAACAACGCTTCGACCGCTTGCTTAATCTGGACACGGTTCGCATCCGGGTGAACGAGAAATCCCACCGTGTTGTTGCTTTCCCGCATCGCCGTGATCTTTTCCGTCAGCAACGGCTGCAGCAGAATGCTATGGAGACCCGCCTTCATGCCCAGACCTCCTTCACCCTCGGCAACTCGCGCTCGAGAATCAGAATTAATTCAGCTCGAACAATATCGTAAACGTTCAATCCTTCAGGCCCCACCACACACACATTGGGAAGATTGCCCGCAGCTTGAGCCAATCCTGCATGCCCTGCACCTGCCACAATCAAGGCATAGGCCCCGGCACCCAAATTGGCCAGCGCTTGAGCCAACAGTTTCGTCTTCGGCTGGTCCAACGACAGATTCGACACAATCACCACTTGTCCGTCGGCTAACTTTGCCGAAAGCGCGCTTTGAAGAGCTGCACGATACTTCTTTTTCGGCATGCTGTAGGAATAATCACGCGGCTTCGGCCCAAACACCGACCCGCCATGACGCCATAGAGGAGAGCGGATCGAGCCTGCCCGCGCCCGCCCAGTATGCTTTTGCTTCCATGGCTTTTTCCCGGACCCCGCCACTTCTCCTCGCCGCAATGTCGATGCCGTACCTTGACGCTCACAGGCACGCTGCATCACCACCGCTTCATGGACTAAGGCCGTGTGCAGCTTGCAGCCAAACACTTCTTCGGGAAGATCGACGGACCCGACTTTTTGTCTCTTCAAATCAACGACATCAACCGTGGGCATGCCTACCCCTTCTTCGACTTTCTCACTATGATCAATCCATTTGCCGCGCCAGGGACTGCACCTCGAACGAACAGCAAGTTCTCATCAGGTCTGGATTCAATAACTTTCAATCGCTGGGCCGTAATCCGCTTAGCCCCCATGTGTCCAGGCAAAGTCTTCCCTTTCCAGACACGAGAAGGATATGAACTGGCGCCCATCGAACCGGGATGACGATGGAACATGGACCCGTGAGATTCAGGGCCACCGGCATAATGATGCCGCTTCACTACCCCCTGAAATCCCTTTCCTTTCGAAATACCGGTGACATCCACCCAGTCGCCCTTTTTGAAGATATCGACTTTGATCGATTGCCCTACCGCCACCTCGCCAACCTTTTGAAACTCTCTGAGTACACGGGTGGCTGGAGCCTCCGTCTTCTTCAGATGCCCCAGCTCGGCCTTGGACAGCTTACGTTCTTTCACTTCGCCAAAAGACAACTGGACGGACTCATACCCATCGCGCTCTTTTGTTTTGATCGTGACCACGCGGCAAGGACCCGCCTCGATGACGGTCACAGGCGTAAACCGCGTCTCGTCAAATATCTGGGTCATCCCCAGTTTTTTACCCAACAACCCGTTCGTCATGCGTCACGTTCCTTGTCAGTCGTCTACCCTTAGAGCTTAATCTCGACATCCACGCCGGCGGCTAAGTTCAACTTCATCAGGGAATCCATGGTTTCAGGAGTCGCGTCCATGATGTCCATTAAGCGCTTGTGCGTTCTGATTTCGAACTGCTCGCGAGCCTTCTTATCTGCATGCGTCGCACTCTGCACCGTAAACTTCTCAATGCGCGTAGGAAGCGGAATCGGCCCCACAATTTTCGCCCCGCTCCGGCGAACGGTCTCAACGATTTCCGCCA
>JBGPVY010000134.1:0-7700 GCA_041491905.1 Nitrospiraceae bacterium
CCACAACAGTTTTTCCGAAGACTTCTGGTCGGTTGCATCAGCGGGAGGACGGTCGATGGCAGAGATTATCCGCAGCGGAGCCTTTCTCCAACAATGTTGGTCGGTGCATCCGCTCTGCCTGACGGTCAAGCGCGTCGAGCCGGAGCGCATTGTGGTGCTTACATGCAGTTCCTGCCGCATGGTGCATCGGGTGACCACCGGCGCGATCACCAGACAAAAATCGACAGGGGATTCCTCCTCGCCTGCATCGGGGCTTGCGCAGCCGGATGGGCTCGTGGCGCTCAAGACCTGTTTGGGCACCCATGCTCCCGCCCTGTCGGTTCGGGAGATGGATGTGTTTCAAGATGCGGTGTGGGTCCGCTGTGCGGAATGCCGGGCGCAGTACGACCTGACGGTCTCCCAGTTCGAAACACATCAGAAATAGCCGGCGCTCCTCGCGCCGGTCGTCCAGCCGATTGATGACCATGCCATCACAGTTTACAGACGACGAAGCGGCCTTGATGGCCGATCAGCACTTCTTTCGCGCCAAGGCGCAGATCATGGCGAAGGTGCGCCGCTTGCTCGCGGCCACGCATGCGGCGTTGAAAGAGGAAGTTGCGTCGGCCTCGCTCGTGACCCCGCCGGATTTCGATCCCACCAACTATCACTTTGTGAAGGGGGAGCATCTCGAATTCTTTCCCTACCAATATCTGGACTTTCCGAAACACTTTCACGACTCGAACGCCTTTGCCTTTCGGACGCTTTTTTGGTGGGGGCACCACGTCGTGTGCGCCTTGATGCTGGAGGGGGAGGGGATCAAGCAGCACAAGGCACGGATCGTGGACCGGTTTCATCAGCTCGCCGGGCAGGGGCTGGAACTTTCGTTGGCGCCGACGTTGTGGGAATGGAAACGTGGCGAGGGGTATACGCTGCCGATCACCCATGATCGCAAGGCGCAAATTGCCGCCGTGTTGGCCGAACGGTCCTTTTTGAAGATCGTCCGCTTCCTGCCGTTTACCGATCCGCGGATACAGTCGGGTCAGATACCGGAATTCAGCCGCGAGACCTTTCGGGCTATCCTTCCCATCGTGACCCGCTAGCAGGATCGCCGCGCGAGACTGGCAAAACGAGGTGGACACCAATCTGTCCACCTCGCGCCTTTCTCGCATATCTCGCGCTTCACACGCCACGGTCTGTGGCGCTGGCGGAGTTTTTCAGCATTCTGCTCGCCTCGGTATTTGTCTCTGATCGCTAACTTGGGTAAACTGGGTCCGCTTCAACGGTAGGGCGGCCAATCGCAAGGAGGATGATATCGTGAAACAGACAAGGGGACGACTAGGCGTCGGTATGGTGCTCACAGCAAGCCTGCTGATGGGAACGGGCTGTGCAGGCACCGGGAAGACCGTGTATCTGGATGTTCAGCAGAAACAAGCGGCAGCGCAATACATGGAGCCGGAACCAGTCAGGATCTTCATCGAATCCTTCGAGGATCGGCGACTGGAGAAGACTCGGCTCGGTCTGCGGACCCATTTGTGGGGCGGGGTGACCTACTTCGATGTGGTGGGGGAGCGGCCAGGAGACGTGATTGCCCAGGCCCTCGTGGATCGTCTGAATACGCGCGGATGGAAGGATCGGGCCTGGACGGTGTGGGTGGCTTCCAGGGGGGCAGTGACGAATCTGAACGATGCCGACATCGTCATCAGCGGGCAGCTGCTCGATTTTTCAGCCAACGCCAGGAGCCGCCTCTTTTCGACGGTGGTGACCACGAGCAGCAAGATGGTGATCACCGCGAGGAACATCGGCGACCAGAGCTCGACGATCAGAGGTGTCGAGGGGGCACAACGTGATACCGTGGTTTGGTTCAGCGAAGACGATGTGCAACAGTTGCTGACGGCGACCCTGAAGGACGGTATCGATCGGTACCTTGCCGATACGACGATCGAGCAGAAGGCATTGCGACCGGTACGTTGATGGGCCGGGGGAAGAGATGACCCACCGTGCGTGAACGTCGTTGGGAAACGACGACCCCGCTGACCTTCGGTCAGGTGCTCGTTGTGGGCGAACGGCTGGCTGCGTTGGGGTTGAAGCCGGCGGTGCCTGCGAAGGACGTCATCTGTTATGTCGAAGAATGGACGGTCGAGTCTCCTGAGGATTTCGACCAGCTGGACGCGTGGTCCACGGAAGATGTGACCCTGATCCACGTCCGAGAGAGTTGGCGGGGCGATTTTTTTCTTTTGGCCGGGGCCTACCACACCATCTATCAACGCCACCAGGACGTCGGCACCTACTGCTCTATCAGCCATCCCTGGCGCCTCCGCGAGGCGCTGCGGCTTCATGAGCAACGCAGTATGCTCTGGCTCGGGTTTCGGCACGCCCACTCGTTCATTCGCATCCGTCTTCAGACCCAGGAGGTCATCACGCCGGGCGAAAAGCGCGGCGATGCTGAACGGATGCGTTGGTTGGATGAGCGGCGCGCGGCGTTCCTCGAAGCCATTGCCACGCTGGAGCTGCCGATTGAGACCCATGTCGAGAAGGATGCCGTAGTGCTGCGGCCGTCTGATCCCACAATCCCGTTCTTCTGCTCTTGGCCCGACGCGTTCGGCCCCTGCCAGTTCGAGTACAACACCTCCGATGCGTTCGAGTTCTTAGTGCCGGCCAGCAAGCTTGTCGCGACGTTTGCACCGGAGCCGGCCGGGGTCCGAGCCTACCTCACAGGATTTTCCGAAGAAGCCTTGACTGAGTTCCAAGCGATCGAATCGGGGGTGCGCTTGGCATATCGCTGCTCGGTTCATTGTTCCCTCGACGATCTGCCCGAGGTGCTGGAAACGATTCAGCCTGACGGTCGTCTCTACGCCACGCAGTGCGAGTTTCAGACGCGGGACCTGTTGCCGGAAAGCGACGACGCCTCGGCCATCATCGGTATTGTCGGGTTCAATGGGCAGTTCCAGATCGAGGCTCGCCTAAACCGGGCACCACTCAAAGAAGAAGCCATGGCTGGGTGGTTAGAACGGCTGATCGGCTATCCGGTCGTCTATGCGCCTCTCCCTCCCTTCGTTTAGCAGGATGCTGAAAAAGTCGCTCTTCTCACCCGCCCGACCCCGGCGCGCCGAGACGCGCCTTTTCCCATGCATCGTTCTCGCCTCGAAAGCATCCTCAGCGTAGCCCACTCGGAGAACAAGCTGTCTTGGCAGCTTGGGGTGGGCGGGTGAGAAGAGTTACGCCTCCGGTACTTACATCGGCTGCGGCCTTGCTGGACGGACTTTTTGAGCATCCTGCGGGCTATCCACTTGCGTCATACGTGCGGACTATCGAAGGTCTCGCGTGCCGCAACAGTATTTGAGCCGTCCGTTTTCTCCCGTTCATTTGACAATCTTAAGAATATCCTGAAGTTTAGGCACATGCTTTCCTCCTCCACAGTCAGGACCGTTCTGGCAAAGCCCTTCATGTCGGCCCTGTTCTTTACTTCAGGCGTCACCTACGACACCTTGACGCTGACGCGCATCGATCGCCTGCAAGACAATCTGATTCTCCTCCTCTATCTCGTGACGCTCGGTTTTCTCATCGTCCTCACCGGTCGTCTTGGCGTGGCCGCAGTGGAGCCGGCCGTAATCGAACCTCAAGGCTCGCCGTTCGCCAGACTCCTGATCAAGGCCCGGCCCTACTATCCCATGGCGATGCAGTTTCTTCTGGGTGGGCTCTTTAGCGCCTATGCCGTCTTTTACTCGCGCAGCGCGACGCTCACACGCACCGGGATTTTCCTATGTGTGCTTGTCCTGCTGCTGATGGCCAACGAATTCTTGCGCGACCGCCTCTCGAACCTGCGCCTGCTCGTTGCGCTGTACGCCCTGGCCACCTTCAGCTTCTTCACGTTCTTCCTGCCCGTCATGGTCGGGACCATCGGAACCTGGGTGTTCCTGCTCGGAGCTGCGCTGAGCGTGGGAGTGACGCTGCGCGTGGTCCAGTTGATCTATCAACGCAATCCAGAACGGTCACAGAAGGAAACGATATTAGTCGGAGGACCAGCGATTGCCCTCATTGGCCTCCTGGTCGGGTTCTATTTCTTGAATTGGATTCCGCCCGTGCCGCTCTCGATGAAATTCGGCGGCATGTATCGCGAGGTGCAGAAGCAGGACGACCGGTTTATGCTCAGCTTCGATCGCGAATGGTATCAAGTGTGGAAGCGCTCGCAGAATCCGTATCCAGCCGATGAGCCCATTTACTGTTTCACCGCCGTCTTCGCCCCGGTGGCGCTGAATACCACTGTCTACCACCATTGGTACTTCCGAACGAACAGCGACAAGCCCTTCACTCATGCCGACAAGATTCCGATCAAGATTGCGGGCGGCCGGGAAGGCGGCTACCGCGCGTACACATTCAAGCAGCGGCTCGATCCGGGGGACTGGCGCGTGGACGTTGAAACCGAAGACGGGAGAATTGTCGGGCGAGTGTCTGTTGTGGTGGCAGAGCGGGGAGAAACAGGGGCGACACCCAGAACGCTCTTGTACTAATCCGATGAAACGACTCAGCGGCCTCAAGCTCCTTGAGGAACGAGAAGGCGAAGGGACGCCTGCGGACAAAGGAGACCGCGTTGTCTACAATACGCGGGTGTTTCTCAACCAGGGCGAAGAGGTGCCCCTTAATACATTGCAGGCAGAGCACCTTCCGAAAGAGATGGTTCGAGTCGAAGGACGCGCCACGTTTATCGATCACAGCCTAGTCCTCGGACGACGCCAAGCGATCGCTGGCGTCGAGCATACGTTGATGGGCATGAAAGCCGGCGGCTATCGGAAGGTCCGAGTGAGTCCGCACCTAGCCTATCGAGACAAAGGCATTCCGGACCTCATTCCTCCCGACGCGGTGTTGATTTGTGAGATCTGGTTGCGCGACATTGTGAGTGCCCTTCACTCGTAAGGCGTTATCAGGTGTCACATGAACCCTCGTACCTTAGGACCATGCCCCACCAGCCCCAACTGCGTGTCCACTCAAGCCCAAGACGAGAGCCATGCTATTGCGCCCATTCGCTATCGCAAGTCAAAGGCAGAGGCGAAGGAGGCGCTGAAGGAGATAATCCGCTCGCTGCCCCGCATGAAGCTCGTCGAGGAAGACGAGACCTATCTCCACTACGAGGCCACTAGCCTGTTGCTTCGCTTCGTTGACGATGTCGAATTTCTGTTCGACGATGAAACCAAGACCATCCACTTCCGCTCCGCCTCCCGCACCGGGTACGGCGATCTGGGCGTCAATCGCAAGCGCATGGAGCAGGTGTGTGCCCTCGTAGGGGGAAAGCTGTAGCTCCATTTGGCAATTTCCTTTGGAGTTGTGTAGCCGCTTGCTATGATGCGAAAGCAGGAGGCCGGAGCCGATGGGGTTCAAGCGAAAAGGGTCACGTATCGAGATAAGCCGGGGCGGCCGTTTGCAGCGGGGGTCTCTCTCGGCACCGTGCAAGGTTCTGGATGTCAGTGAGACAGGTGTCCGGATTGAAAGCCGGTTGTTCGTGAAGAGCGGCGATGTGCTCCAACTCGTGATCGAGCTCGATCATGGGAGAACCTTGACCTGTGGGTTACAGGTCGTATACGTGCGGTCCCCAAAGTTCGGCTCGAAGATCACCTCGATTAGTCCTGAGGACAAGGAACGACTGGCCCATATCTTCGACGATCATGTGCAGACCAGTTTTTCACGCCGGTAGCCCTTCCGCGCAAGCAAGATGCTGAAAAAGTACGCCAGCCTGTCCATCCTGCTAGTGCGCGGGGGTGGGTGGTTTTGGGCCGAGTCTGGTTGTGTGCTGAAAGATGCACTTCGGGCAGGTGTAGTGGACAAACTGCTTGCCGCCGACGAGACGCTTCTTCATCGGCACCTGGCACCATGTGCAGAGGCGATCGGGGAGGTCGGCTGAGGGCGGAGTCGGGCTCGGTTTTGATGGAGTGACATCGGCCATGCGCGGCATTCTCTCCGACCGCCGAGAACCTTGTCAATCGATCGAGTGGCCCCTGAACGCCTTGGTGTGAAAAAAAGTTTCACCATCCTCCCCGATGTGAAAAGATTCGTGGTATAGTCCGAAACAACAGTCCATCGTCACAGTTTTTTCACCCTCCTAACAGAAAGGTGTACAACCTCTATGAATAGCTCGCCTGATTCCGAGTCCGCGATCTTTCCATCCGAGTCCCCAGTAGCTGCTTCCATTGCCCCCCAGGAGATGGTGGGTGAGGGAAAGGCGTGGGGACTCTGTACCGCCATCGATCTCCAAGATTGTCTTCCCGACCTGATCCGAAATGCCGACCATATCCGTCGTTATGTCGTCGAGCTGTGCGAGCTCATCGACATGAAGCGTTTTGGCGAGTGCCAGGTCGTCGAATTCGGCTCAGGCCGCGTTGCCGGCTATTCCATGGTGCAGCTGATCTCGACCTCGTTGATCAGCGGCCATTTTGCGAACGATACGAACAACGCCTACCTCGACATTTTCAGCTGCAAGGGCTATGACCCTGCCGTCGTCGAGGCGTTCTCCAAAGACTTTTTCGGCGCGAGTCGCAGCACCGCGACGGTCACGCTCCGTTACTAGGAAGGGACCGGGGGCCGTGGCACCGCGGCTCCCGGTATCGATCCGAGCAGGCCCTCGCCCGCCACGAGCTATGAACCCCACCACGGTCAAAGAGTTTTTTCAGCTTCTCCCAGGCCGGCTCGATTCAGATGCTGCCGAAGATGTTGATGCGGTCTACCAATTCGATCTGAGCGGTGCACAGGGCGGACAGTATATTCTCACGATCCGTGAGGGGGCTTGTCAGGTCGCGGAGGGGATGCATGCGGACCCGCATGTAGTGCTCTCGATGGCGGGAGAGGATTGCATCAAGATTCTGATGGGCCAGTTGAGTGGACCAGCCGTCGCCATGTCGGGCCGGCTCAAGATCAGCGGGGACATTGGCTTGGCGATGCAACTGAAGGCGCTCTTTCCCACCCTCGGGTAACCAACCGGTTCCTTTAAGCAGGCTGAGGCCGAGGTCAAGGTCGGGCGAAGATTCGAGTTGATTCAATTCAGCCTTAGCCTGAGCCTCAACCTTCCAGTATTCCTCTATCGACCAGCCGGCTCTGCCGGTATCCAGTCGGTGTCCTGCGTGGCCTTGTCCGCATGGCGAGGGAACCGTTCCTCCAATATCACATAGATCGTGGGGACGAGAAAGAGCGTGAGGATCGTCGAGACGCTGAGTCCTCCGACGACCGCGCGCGCCAATGGGGCGTTCGTTTCGCCGCCGGTTCCCCAGCCGATGGCCATGGGGAGCAGTCCAAGGACGGTGGCGAGGGAGGTCATCAGGATGGGCCGGAGTCGCGTCCGCGCAGCGGTAACCGCCGCGTCGTGTAACTCCCGCCCTCGCCGACGCAGCACGTTCGTATAATCGACCAGCAGGACGCCGTTTGAGACCACGATGCCCAGCATCATGATGATGCCCATCATCGACGTGGTGGAGAGGGTTGTATCGGTCAGGAAGAGGATCAGGATCACGCCCGGGAAGCCCATCGGGACCGAAAACATGATGACGAAGGGATCGATCAGCGATTTGAACTGGGCGGCCATCACCATATAGACGAGGACCAGCGCCAAGATCGTCGCAAACAGGAGCCCCTCAAACGTCTCTCTCTGTTGCTGAATCTGGCCGGCCAACCGGATGCTGAAGCCGGTGGGGAGCTGGAGCTTGGCAAAGCCCGCCTCCAGGTCGGTGGCGATGGCGCCG
>JBGPVY010000142.1:0-7302 GCA_041491905.1 Nitrospiraceae bacterium
CCGGTTCCCGTTATTCTGTGGGACGAACGGTTGACGACGAAGTCGGCTGAAGACCTCTTGATCGCAGCCGATGTCAGCAGGAAGAAGCGGAAGGGTGTGGTGGATCGCATCGCCGCTTCGATTCTGCTCCAGAGCTATCTGGCGAGCCTTGAACCGGCATCGAAGAGAGAGCCGGAAGGATGGGCGGATGCGTATTCGGATCAAGAAACGGTAGAACCACCTCATGAATCTACGGACCGTGGTCGGATTTCTGCTGGTCGCAATGGTCGCACTTGGCGTCGCGGCCTATCAGACGATTCGCTGGGCTGAAGGCCCGGTCATTCCCGCGCAAGAGCGCCCACCTTCGAAAGTCGTCGTGATCCCTGATGGCTCGACGTTTCAGTATGTAGCGTCACTGCTTGAGCGTGAAGGATTGATCAAGAGCCATACTATCTTTGTCCTTTTGGGAAAATCCCAATCTGTTGACCGGAAAGTTCATGCTGGTGAGTATGAGCTCAATCCCGGCATGACTCCGGCGGAGATTCTCTCAAAGCTGCTCAACGGCCAAGTGCTGCTCCATCCACTGACGATTCCCGAAGGGCTCACCATCACCCAAATCGCCGATTTGACCTCGGAACTGGGCCTCACGGATCGCGCGGAGTTTCTCCGGCTTGCGAAAGATCGGGGGTTCATTGTGTCACTTGGGATCAAGGCGGAAACGCTGGAAGGGTATCTCTATCCCGACACATATAAGTTTCCTCGTCCCATTAAGTCGCGAGAGGTGATGGTAGCCATGGTCGAGCAGTTACGGCAGGAGGTCGGACCGGATCTTCTCGCTCGGATGCAGGAACTCAAGATGACGATGCACGAAGTGCTGACCCTCGCCTCCGTCATCGAAAAGGAGACCGGGTCTGGCGGCGAGCGGCCGGAGATTTCCGCGGTGTTTCACAACCGGCTCAAGAAGCACATTCCGCTACAGAGCGATCCAACCGTCATTTATGGCTTGCCGGCATTCGACGGAAATTTGCATAAAAAAGACCTGTCGAGTCCCAGTCCCTACAATACCTATCGGGTGCAGGGACTGCCGCCTGGACCGATCGCCAACCCAGGCATTCAGGCGATTCGCGCGACACTCTATCCCTCTGATTCGCGCTCCTTGTATTTTGTCTCCCGGAATGATGGAACGCATCAGTTCTCTGCGACGCTTATCGAGCACAACAAGGCGGTGGAGAAATATCAGAAGCGGCCCTTTCGTCGTGGGACCCATTCCCAGACGTCAATCGTCCCCGGGGAGAGGGCGCTTGCCCACAAGGAAGGAGTGTCGTGAGTTATCAGGACGCTGAAAAAGTCCGCCAGCGTCGTTCTCGGCTCATCGAAATCCTCAACGTACCCCAGAGGGTACGCCTCCGGTTTCGATTCCCCTGCGGCCTTGCTGGACGGCCTTTTTGAGCATCCTGCAGGTCTTCTCCTGTTGTCCTAGATGTGCGGGCCATCGATCTTCACCGTGCCACAATAGTTTTTCAGGAACCTGTTATGTATAAATGGAACTTGCCGGATCTCATAGACCACACGGTGCTCCAGCCGGACGCCACAAAGATCGATGTCCTGCGACTGTGCCAGGAAGCTAAGGAGCAACGATTCACCGTGATTTTCGTTCCGCCTTGCTATGTGGATGAAGCGGTGGCAGCTGTCGCAGGCACGGCGATTCGTGTCGGCATCCCTATCGGGTTTCCCCTGGGTGGTCACACGACGAAAACCAAAGTCGCCGAAGCCGTTGACGCGGTCGCGCGCGGCGCGCAAGTGCTGGATATGGTCATGAATGTGAGCCGGCTGAAGTCAGGAGATCGTGAGTATGTGCGAAAGGACATTGCTGAAGTGGTGAACGCGACACGAGGCGTCGAGCACAAGGTCATACTCGAAACTTGTTATCTGACGCCGCAGGAAAAGCGTACGGCCTGTCAGTTGGTTGTGGAGGCGGGAGCCGACTACGTGAAGACTTCGACCGGTTTCGGCGCCGCTGGTGCGACGGTCGAAGATGTGAGGCTGATGAAAGAGGCTGTGGCTGGTCGCGCCAAGGTGAAGGCCTCCGGAGGAATTAGAGACTGGAAGACCACGCTGGCCATGCTGGAGGCCGGTGCGGATCGGATCGGCACCAGCGCAAGTCTCGCGATCATGGCCGAGTGGAAATTGCAGAGACAACCTTCCTCCTAGCCCGCATTATTCATGTACGATTCTGCCGCAATTGCCGATGCCTGACTCAAGCGAGACGGGCGAGACTGGTGGGAAACGCGCGACAGGTGAGACGATCTGAAGGCTGAAGTATTCGGAACTCAGAACTCAGAACTTCGAACTGCCTGTCCTGCTTCTCGTGCGCCACTCCACCATATCCGATGCGTCTCGCTTCTGTTATAGTGCGCCCATGATTAGTCGTGTGATTGTGCTGGTGATTGATGGACTCGGCGTTGGGGCCATGCCCGATGCGGCGGAATACGGCGATGCCGGTTCCAACACCTTGTCCCATCTGGCCAATGCTGTTGGGGGACTCAACCTCCCCACGCTGGAAGCGCTCGGGCTTGGCCACATCACGGAGATCAAAGGTGTGCAGGTGATGGGGCAGCCGGAAGGGTGTTTCGGTCGCCTTGGATTTCTCTCCAAGGGTGTGGATTCCATGGTCGGCTATTGGGAAATGGCCGGCCATCTGACAGACGTTGCCGGGCCGCTGTATCCCAACGGATTTCCTCCTGACATGGTCGCGGTCCTCGAACAGGCATTTGGCTGCAAGGTCATCGGCAATCGCTGCGCCTCAGGAACGGTCATGCTGCGCGAGTGTGAGGCCGAACATCTGTCGTCAGGCGCGCTGATTGTCTGGACGGATGGACGACGAACCTGCCATGTGGCGGCGCATGATAGTGCCATGCGTCCGGACAAGTTCTTTCAGCGCTGCCGGGCCGCGAGAAAATTACTCAAGGACCCCTGGGGAATTTGGCGTGTTTCAGCCCATCCTCTCTTGGGTAATGCCCGTGCGGTACAGCTCAGCCCACAATCCCGTGCGTTCGTGCTTGAACCCCCCGGCCCGACCATGTTCGATGTGCTCAATCGTGCGAGCCAGATCCTGGTTGGGGTGGGGAAAGTCGGCGATCTCTTCAGCGGCCGCGGCCTCACTCGTTCTGTTCCCGTTGGGCACTGGACGGCGTTACTTGCTGAGGTCACGGGGATGTTGAAAAAGGTTCCCCGTGGATTGATTTTTGCCGGGCTTGATGTCCTGGAATCGGATGCTGCACAGTCGGCCACGGCCCTCCATGATTTTGATCGACGGCTTCCTGAGTTGCTGGAACGGCTTCACCCAGGCGACCTGCTCGTTCTGACAGGCGATCATGGACGGGATATCACGAAGGCGGAACAGGTTCCGACGCGGGAATATGTTCCTCTCTTGGCCACTGGGCCGAAATTGGCACATGGCGTCCATCTCGGCATCAGAGCTTCTGCTGCTGATTTGGGACATACCATTGTGGAAGCCCTGCAGGGGGGGCAACTTCCTGTGGGTGAGAGTTTTCTCGATGCGCTCCGCGCAGGGTAGTGGGTGGGACGTAGGACGTGAAACGTGAAACGTGAAACGTAAGAGGTGAAGGGAGCGCGCGGATCATCGGGATGTCCTACGAACGCACACTGAAGGAGCTGCATCTAGAGTTACCCCTTCCGCCGCAACCGTTGGCGACCTACGTTCCAGCGGTCCAGGCCGGAGATCTCTTATTTTTGTCCGGCGTCCTTCCAATGCGAGACGGGCAGTTGGCGTTCTCCGGTAAGCTTGGAAGTGATCTGACGGTCGAGCAGGGGATGGAGGCGGCCAGGCTCGCTCTCCTGAATGCACTGGCGATTGCCAAGCAGGAACTCGGGACGTTGGACCGAATTACGCGCGTCGTGAAGGTCGTCGGGTATGTGGCGTCGGCGGAAGGTTTTGTGCAGCAGCCCCAAGTCCTCAACGGGGCCTCGGACCTCCTGGTAAAGATCTTTGGAGAGTCTGGTCGTCATGCACGTGTGGCTGTGGGGGCTGCTGAGTTGCCTCGCGGGGCTCCCGTCGAAATTGAAGTGATCTTTTCCGTCTCCTGAGCGGTCTCTCTAGCAGGATGCTGAAGAAGACCGTTATTTGGTTTGTTTGGTTTCTTTGGTTAATTTCGTTCAACCAAAAAACCAGACAAACTAAATAAACCAGATAGACCAGACCAACCAGATGAACCAAATCAACCAGATAAACAAAACAAACCAGATGAACCAGATGATGAATGCGTTCGTAACCGGCGCGAGTACGGTGACGTTGTGGGCCAGTCTGAGCGCCGGCGTGTTTGCGGCGACTCCGTCCGTTCTCGAGCTACATCCGTCAACCGCGGTTCCGGGCGCCACCGTATCGATTGGCGGGAAGGGGTTCCCCGCATTTCGATCCGTGCAAGTCAATCGCGTGACTATCGGTGGGTTCCCTGCGTTGATTCAGCGATGGGAGTCCGACCTAATCGAGGTAAAGGTTCCCTTCCAAGCTCAATCCGGTCCCGTTGAAATCATGGCCGGGAAAAAGAAGATGGCTGCCGGGAAATTAATAATAATGCAGCCGATGATTACCGCGGTGACGCCGGCAGAGATCGAACCAGGCCAGACCGTGCAGATTGCCGGCAGGCATTTCGGTGTCACGGCTGGTCCTCGCGATCCCAATACGATGTTCGGAGTCAACGATGTGATGATCGGGGGCGTGGTCGTCAGGCCGCGTCGCTGGAAAGACGACATCATCGAAGTCCAGGTTCCCACGAATGCTGCGTCGGGCGATGTGGTGGTTCGATTGGCCTCGTCGGATCCCTTGCCGGATGGATCTTGTTGCGCGTCAGTCCAGTACAAAGTGAGCAACGCCGTTCCTCTGAAGTTGATCCCGAGTATTCGCGTCGATCCCGTGAGCGGACCGGTCGGGACCAAGGTGGTCATTTTCGGCCAAGGTTTTGGCGCTGCGAAGGGAGCTGGTGACAAGGTGACGTTCGGCGGGCACCTCGCCGTCCTCGCCCAGTGGTCCGATGACGCCATCGTCGTGCACCTCCCGATGGATGCGGAGACTGGCCCCATCGTTCTGACTATGCAGGGGCGTGAGCGAACGGTCGGGACCTTTACGGTTCACTTACCAAAAGTGATCGCCATGACGCCTCCGGCTGCCCCAATCGGTACTCTGCTCAGAATCAGCGGGGAGCATTTTGGATTCTATTCGGAAAGTGGAGCGACCCCTTACGCCTTTACCGATTTCAATACGGGAGAGAATCGAGTCGATATCGGTGGGGTCCGCGCCGTCATCTATCGCTGGCAAGACGATCGCATCGATGTGTGGGTACCCTTCAGTGCGAAGAGCGGGCCGGTCGTGATATATCGAGGGGCGACGAAGCCCAACTCCGACGGTTCTTGCTGCGCGACGAAGGAGGTTCTAAAGACTGAGGCGGGGGTCTTTACGCTCGTGACGCCGAAGATCGACTCCTACAGCCCGCAATCAGGCGGACTCGATGAGCTGATTACTATCAAAGGATCGGGGTTCGGCTCTTTCTTGAAAACAGCCGAGCATGCCGATTTGGGCCTCAACCAGGGGGCCTACAAGCGACGAGACGATATCGAGTTGGGCGAGAACGTCTCGCGCACGGAAGTGCTGTTCAGCAACGTCGCGGCGCAGGTGATGTCCTGGACGGATACGGAGATCGTCGTGCGAGTGCCTCATCGGAATCTCTATGGTGTGGGGAAGCGCAATGAGTTCGTCAACGAACTCGCCACTGGCCCGCTGATCGTGCGGCGCGGCTCCTGGGACGTGCAGCCTGACAATACTTGTTGTACCCCGAAGAAGTGGCTGACGTTGGAAGTGGGCACCTTCACCATTATAGCCAAGGGCATGCCCGATCCGGGCTACTTTAATAAAAACCGCCCTGACGCCGACACCAACCAGTGAGAGACGGATTGTCCGGATCATGGTGGGTTTCCTCTCTCTCACGTGGTGGATGCTTTGTGGGCATGGTGTTGGCGACGTTGTTGTGCGTGTCTCCCTCGTGGACTGCTGACTCTCCTCTTACGATCACTCCTCAAGTGAGCCATACGGACGCCATGCTGATGGCGCTCTATTTTCATACGCCTCAGCTGGGCTGGGCAGTGGGGTCTGGCGGCACCATTCTAAAGACGGTCGATGGCGGGAAGAAGTGGAAGAAGGTCGTCAGCGGCACCACGGCCAGCCTCTCAGGCGTCTTCTTTCTCGACGAGAAGCAGGGATGGGCCGTCGGAGCCAATGGGACGATTCGCCGGAGCCAAGACGGGGGAAATACCTGGCATGCGCAACTCGTCGATACCCAGGTGGCGCTCTACGGCCTCTCCTTTGTGTCGCCCAGCGAGGGGTGGGTGGTCGGTGGCAACGGAACCATACTTTATACGAAGGACGGTGGGACCCATTGGGTTGATCAAGCGAGCAGGACGAGCGCAGCCCTCTACGCCATACAATTTCTCACCCCACAGCATGGGACGGCGGTTGGGGCGGTGGGGACCGTCTTGATGACGGACGATGGCGGGATCACCTGGACCCAGCAAGAGACGCAGGGAGCTGTCACGCTGTTCGACGTGTATTTTTCTGATACGTCGACCGGGTGGGCCGTCGGGAACGCCGGCGCCATCTTCCAAACGACCAATGGTGGCCATCAATGGATCGATCGCACGTTACCCTGCACCCGCACCTGTACGAAGCTGACGGACCTCTTGCGAGTGCGCTTTACCGACCCTCAGACCGGATGGATTGCGGGGGATCGGGGCATGGTCTACCGGACCACCGATAGTGGTTTTACCTGGACAGAGCAGGGTGCTATCGCGAAGGTCTCGCTGTTCGGCCTCTCGTTCCCTGATGGTACACAGGGCTGGGCCAGTGGAGAAAAAGGGACGATCGTTCGGCTGACCACCGGCCGCTGACAAGCGTTTGAAGACACAGGATGCTGAAAAAGGGGGGATGGGGTAGCTGGGACGATCCCCGTGCTCGCGCAACGCGCGGCCTCAGAAAGATGCGAGGGAGCAGGCAGACCGTTCTTCTTGCTCGCAGAGCCCCCACGATAAAGCAGTGGTCGCTCGATGCGCGCAGTGAAGAACAATCTGCCTACTCCCTCTTGGGAAGTTGGGGAATCAGCAGGTGCTCGTTCGATGCGCGCAGTTGAGGGCAGCCTTGGCCACTCCCCTAAAGGGAGGTATAGGGAATTGGAAGGCCCTCGCTCGGGATAAAGCGCGTCTTGGCGCGCTGAGGGCTGGGTGGGTGGAATATTGCGCGCAGTTGGGATCATCCCA
>JBGPVY010000245.1:0-4467 GCA_041491905.1 Nitrospiraceae bacterium
ACAGAGCGCGACGCAGTAGGCGGCGTAGAGCAGAAAACTGAACGAGATCGAGTCCATGAACGGGACGTTGGAGAAGTATAACTCCTGGCCCAAGGTCGAGCCATTATAGTGGTACCACCCGAAGGGAATGCCGTTTCGGGTTGAGGAAAATTCACAGACGAAGGCCGTGGCCCAGCTAATCAGCCAGAACCGCCAGGTCCTGGGCCAGCCGATCAGCTTGATCGCGGCGAACAAGAACGCGGCCAGAAAGACGAAGACGTAGGGGCGAAAGAGGATGGTCTTATAAAGCAGAATGATCAGGTCCATCAGTTCTGAGTTTTGAGTTTTGAGTTCTGAGTTGGCGAAGTCTCACAAGGCGAATTTAGCGTGGTCTTGACGGTCAGAATGTTGATTCGATTGTTGCATTGCACTCAGAACTTGAAGCGCATGCTTTGGAGTTGCTATTTTTCTGGCAACGCAACACTCAGAACTCTTAACTCAGAACTTTCATGGTTACACGTAACCATGAGTGCGGAACCATTTCACGGCTTTCTCCATCGCCACTTCCGGCGGCGTTTGCGGGATGTCGAGTTCCCTGATCGCCTTGCTGCAATCGTAGTGCATCTTGTACTTGGCCATCTTTACGCCTTCAAGTGGGATGCGTGGCGGGTGGCCCGTGAGATTCGCGATCCATTGATTGGCATAGGCTAACGGGAGGATTGCCAATCTGGGCAACTTAATCGAGGGCGCCTTGATGCCGGTCAGGCGACTCAAGATCTCAAGCACCTCACGCAGCATCAAGTTCTTGTTGCCCAGAATGTATCGCTCGCCGATCCGACCCTTCTGCATCGCGAGCAGATGGCCGGCGGCCACGTCATCGACGTCCACGATATTCATCCCGGTTTCGATATAGGCCGGAATGCGGCCTTTCATGAAATCCACGATGACCTGCCCCGTTGGAGTCGGCTTCACATCGCCTGTGCCGACCGGGGCACTGGGGTTCACAATGACGACCGGCAGCCCCGCCTTCGCGAGTTTCAAGACCTCTTGCTCAGCCAGGTACTTCGACCGTTTGTAGTGGCCGGCCATCTGTTCGAGCGAGACGGGCGTCTCTTCCGTACCGAGCCCTCCGCCGGGCGGAAGGCCGATCGCTCCGATGGTGCTGCAGTAGACGATCCGTTCGATACCGACTTCGCGGGCCGCTTCCAGCAGATTCTTCGTGCCGGTGACGTTGACGTCGTAAAAGATTGCTGGATCTTTGGCCCAGAGCGCATAGTGCGCCGCCACATGGTAGAGCTGTCGGCAGCCGTGGAGCGCGTTGCGCAACGAGGCCTGATCGCGCAGATCGCCTTCGACCCGCTCGACGGTCAGACTCTGAATATTTTGGAGGTCGGCTCCGGCGCGAGCCAGGATGCGGACGTCGATGCCGCGGTTGACCAGCGCGCGTACCACTGCGCCGCCGACGAATCCGGTTGCACCAGTGACGAGAACTTTCATGGGGCAACGATGAACGATGAATGATGAATGATGAACGAGGGAGCGAATACTGAGCGATGATGGCTGAGCGTCAGGGTTCTTACTTCAGCGCTCATCGTTAGTTTTTTCTCGACGTGATGTAGCAGGCCAGTTCGCGGAGCGGGTCGGCGGCCGGACCGAACGAAGAGAGGCGCGCGATCGCGCGGGCCACGCAGTCGTCCGCCAGTTTTCTGGCTCCCTCGGCCCCGTAGAACGTTGGGTAGGTTTTCTTCCCGCGTTCCGCGTCGGTGTTGGGATTCTTGCCCAGTTCCTCTCGCGTTCCCGTCACATTGAGCACATCGTCCGCGATCTGAAAGGCCAGCCCGACATCCTCGGCATAACTTGTGAAGTCGTCCAGTTGGCGATCCTCTGCGCCAGCGGCAATGGCGCCCATCCGCACCGCTGCGCGAATCAACATGCCGGTCTTATGCTTGTGGATGTTCTGGAGCGTCGGAAGATCGATGTCCTTGTTTTCAGCCTGGATATCGAACACCTGACCGCCCACCATCCCCATGTTCCCTGAGCCGTACGCCAGTTCTTGAATCAGCCGCACTTGGCGAGCCGGGTCGCAGCCCTTCATCAGGTCCGGACGGCTGCAGAGATCGAACGCCATCGTCAGCAGCGCATCGCCGGCCAGGATCGCCATCGCGTCGCCGTAGACCTTGTGATTCGTCGGCTTTCCGCGCCGGAAGTCGTCGTTGTCCATCGCGGGCAGGTCGTCGTGAATCAAGGAGTAGGTGTGGATCAGTTCCAGCGAACAGGCGATCGGCATCAATCCTGGCGCGGGCTGCCCCACCGCTTCTGCCGCGGCAATGGCCAGGATCGGGCGGACTCGCTTCCCTCCCGCCATGAGACTGTATCGCATGCTTTCGTGGAGCGTGGTGGGCACCGTCGTGGCGCTGGGCATGACGAAATCGAGAAACCGATCCACGTCGTCACGCTTCTGTTCGAGGTAGTCCTTGATGTTCATGGGGGTGAAAACCGATCCCGTCGTGACAGGCTCTGAATCGGCGCGGAGCGTAACAAAAGGTCTGGAGGCTGTCAAACCGCGAACCGTGAAACGTGAGAGGTGAAACGTGAAAGGTGAGGGGGAGGGTGCGCCAAGAGAAGAGTACTGAAAAGGTCAGAACGTTTGACCGACTTCCGATCTGGCGGTAAGGTTTGGCTACCGAATGAGAGATTATGCTGAAGCGCACGCTGATTATTCTGATTATCGCTCTGGCCCAAGCCGGGTGTTACACCAGCGAAGAGACGGGGTCTTATGAACCCATCTCCCTCACTCCCAAAGAACGGGAGAGCCTGGAACGGCTGAAGCGAGAGGCCCTCCAGCTTGAGGACCTCAAGATCGGTGATGGTCCCGTCGCTGCCTTGGGACGCAAGGTCTCTGCGGACATCGAAGTCCGCTATGCTGATGGGGATGGCAAGCCCATCTATCGCGGCCCCGCCATCAGCTATTTCGGAATGGAAGGATACGTGTTCATTCACAATGGCGTAGCCGAGAATGGTATGCTGTCCACCTGGCAGAGAGGCCTCATGTTGGGCCTGAACGGTATGGCTGTCGGAGGTAAGCGACGGATCATCATCCATCCTAAGCTGGTCTGTGAAGAGGCCAGTGCTGAGGAAGCTAACCCCAAAGTTTCCTGTACTCTTGTGCGATATAACAGAAAGATTGAAAGACCCATCGAAGTCCGTAAAGAGAAGTTGATTGTCGAAGCCACCCTCACTGATTCCTGTACCCGTCTTTTTGGACATTGCTCGTCTGTACAGCGGAGAGTTCCGTTGTCGGAATGCCGACGGCCCCCAGCGTGATCCAGCCGTTCCAGTCTGGCACGTCTACTAGGTTCCTACAGCAAACCCGAGCACTCCCAACCAGTGACGTAAGTGCTCCCGTGCTCAGTCACGCGGAGATTGGCAGCTGGATTGACAGGTCCGGCGCCCCTCACTCCTGCCTTTCGCCCCTTGCCTCTCGCCTTGCGCCTTCGCTATACTCAGCGACATGAGTATTAGAAGAGGCGGTGGGGATTGGGAGCCGATGCTGTTGGGGATTGAGCCCCGGAACTGCAAGGTCTGCAAGGAAGGGCTCTACCGCAACAAGACGATGTTCTCCGGCGGCTGGTCTCGTTGCGCCTTGTGCGACGAGTTCGTCCATTACAGCTGCCTGGCCAGCGGCAAAGTCTCGTTCCTGAAAGCCCGTCCCCGCGTGTGCAAGACTTGCCGTGCCGCCCAAGAGGGCACTCCTTCACCTTCGCCGAAGGCAGCGACTCCAGTGGCCGTCGGGTCGTGAATCCCAACTCACAATCAAGCCCAGTGGAGGCCCGTCCGGGCCGGCATGCCTTTTTTTCCGACACAGTCCGGTTCGTCCTGGCGCCGCTGATTCTCCTCTTCAGTGGATTTTTCACGGCAAACTTCATCATCAGCGGCTCCTACACCTGGCCGCGAACAAGTCGGACGTTGGCGCTGACGCTCACGGTGCTGATTCTCTCCCATGAATTCGTCTACAAGGAGCAACTGTCGCGCAACGCGGCGCCGGACCGTGCGTGGTCGGCAGTGCTCTATTCTTGTGTGCTCCCCTATGTGATCGGCGTGTTGGTGATGCTGGCTCTTTGGGCGCTCTAGCCCGTCTTGTTCATTTGGTTCATTTGGTTGATCTGGTTTGTTTGGTTTTTTGGTTGAACGAAACTAACCAGACGAACCAGATCAACCAGATGGACCAGACAGACCAGGCTAACAGCTTGCTTCGGTGTGAGGACGGTCGATGGCAGAGATTATCCGTAGCGGAGCCTTTCTCCAACAATGTTGGTCGGTGCATCCGCTCTGTCTGACGGTCAAGCGCGTCGAGCCGCAGCGCATTGTGGTGCTGACGTGCAGTTCCTGCCGCATGGTGCATCGGGTGACCACCGGCGCGATCACCAGACAAAAATCGACAGGGGATTCCTCCTTGCCTGTATCAGGGCTTGCGCAGCCGGATGGGCT
>JBGPVY010000267.1:0-3825 GCA_041491905.1 Nitrospiraceae bacterium
AGGTCGGCATAGAGGTCGGCGATGCGCGACTCCGGCACCCATCGAATGATCATGTTTTGATTGATCGTCGTCCGAATGTTGCCATTGGAGTAGCGATCCGCAAGATCGGCAATGAGAAGCATCTGCTCTGCCGTGAGATCGCCCATGAATAACTTGTTCACTGCGGCGACATAGCCCTCTTGCTTCTGACGCACTACGTTGGTGCGTCGCCACATCTCGAACGGCGTCTCCGCTGGCGCACCCTGGACATGCCCATTGGTCTGCACCACTGCCTGCTTCGAGCCATTCGACGTCGGCATGATTAAGGGAATGGGTTCATCCGGATACGAAAGTAGCTTGATTGGTTCATGGGTCGGACGGGCATGTCCCATCGACACGTAAGCCTCTTCCCAGCGACGTTTGAACTCCTCGAAGCCCAGCTTATCGATCACAAACTTCATCCGGGCCTTCATGCGATTTTTTCGATTGCCTAAGGTGTCGAACACCCGAATCACGGCTTCCACGCTCGGGATGAGTTCATCCATCGGGGTGAATTCCCGAAGGACCTGCGCGAGCCGGGGGGCTGAACCGAGACCGCCGCCTGCGACCATTCGAAAGCCGATGGCTCCATCCGCACGCTTTGCCGCGAGTAGCCCGATATCGTGAATCGGCGTGAGCGCGCAGTCCTGCTTGCAGCCTGAGAAGGCAATTTTGAATTTGCGGGGGAGGCTTTGGTTCAGCGGATTCCGCAAGAGATGGAGCGCGACAGTTTTTGCATAGGGCGTCACGTCGAACACTTCTCCCTGACAGATCCCTGCGAGGTGACAGGCCGTCACATTGCGGACCGTGTTGGCGCAAGCCTCTCTGGTGGTCAAGCCGACTTCAGCCAGCCCGCGCATGATGGTCGGCACATCTTTTAATTCGACAAAATGCAGCTGGATATCCTGGCGCGTGGTCACATGCCCGACACCGGTGGCATATTGCTCGGCCAATTCTGCAACCCGGCGAAGCTGATTCGACGTCAGTCCGCCGAAGGGGATCTTGATACGGACCATCTGGACACCGGCTTGCCGTTGGCCGTAAATGCCGTACTGGAGGCGGAAGGGCCTGAACAGATCGACCGAGACCTCGCCCGAGACCATGCGCATCGCCTCAGCCTCGAAGGTCTCGATCTCCTCGACAACGGCAGGAGGAATGGGTTCTGTCTTGATTGGAACGGTACTGAGTGGTATGAGACTCATAGGTGACCTCAAATGTGGTACATTAACGACCGCTCTTGCTCGAGCACTCGTTGCTGCCCGGCTAACTCCTCCACGCTTATGGCTTCGAGCACATGGCGCTCCGCTTGATAGACCTGCTCCCAAACCTTCCCAAGCAGAAGCTCCGGTTTGCTGAGTCGTCGCCCCTGTGCACGGCCAGCTCCACCGCTCGGGAGTGAAAGCGGACCATCAAGTGCCTCGAGGATTTCGACGACCGATACCTCGGACGGTTTCTTCGAAAGCACGTACCCCCCTTGGGCTCCTCGAAGGCTCGACACAAGACCGGCCTTCTTCATCCCATGAAGGACCTGTTCAAGAAAGCGAGCGGGGATGGCTTGTCGACGTGCAATTGATTTCGCTTGGACAGGCGCTGTCCCGAGATGCATCGCTAAGTCGACAGCCGCCATGATTCCATAGGTTGCTCTGAGAGATACCTTCATACATGAGTATTCCGGTAGGAATTAAAGCACGCATCGTGTTTTATACTCCCTGAAAGGCTCTGCTGTCAAGATACCTCTCTCTGATGGTCCCGATAGCGTAGCCTTAGCAGGATGCCGAAACAGTTCGCCAGCATAAGACGACCGTTGTTTGGTTTGTCTAGTCTGTCTGGTTTGTCTGGTTTTGGTTGAACGAATCTAACCAAATGAACCAAATCAACCAGATAAACAAAACAAACCAGATCAACCAGATGGACTAGACAGACTGGGCTTGTCCCAGACGTGCGGACCCTCGTAGCTCTCGCGTGCCACCATTGTTTTTCCGCTACCTGCTCGAGAGCTTCGCCTGCACTAACCAGAAACGAATCTGTCGAGAGTATTGAGGCTCGTTCATACCGGTTGCACGAAATTGGCACGGAACGGAAGTAGTCGGACCCATGGAATGTCTCGATCAAGACATTGATCCTCACTCGCTGAGGCAAGATCGCTTATCCGGAATTGCTCCCTCTATATTTTCCTGGTTGACATCAAAGTGGCTCTGGGCAATAATCCGCACCTCTTCTCCATTTTCACTTGGAACCTTCATGTCGCTTACGTCATCCGTCTTCAGTATTTTGGTGCTCAGCGGTGACTCGGACATCCAGGGTCAGTTCAAGCACGTGTTCAAAGGTGCTTCCGTGACTGCGGCGAAATACGCGTCCACGCTGCCGAAGGACGTGACGCGTCGCACGTTTGATGCGGTCATCGTCGAATTGAAACCAGGCTCATCCGGTGGAGCCGCCGCCATACCCACCAACATTGATCTCACGCACACATTGGTAATCACCGGTTCTCGAACTGTGCTGAAACGAGCCTCGAAGCTCATGCAAGTGATGGCGCGGCAGATTGCTACGGGAGCGAACGGAAAAGAAGCCCTATCCCTTGAGGACTATCTCGAATGGAAGATGGGAGATTTTGTAAAAGGGATGCGAGACGGTTCGGGGCGGAACCTGCACCCCATGTTGATCAACGCCATTGAACGCCCCTTGATCACCAGAGCACTTCAGGAAACCAAAGGCAACCAGATCCAAGCAGCAGAACTGCTGGGTTTGAATCGAAACACCCTTAGGAAGAAGATCCATAACTTGCACATTCCCGTGAAACGGAATCGGACCGCTCGGGCGCGAGAGGCCTGACGCGTCGGTGTTCTCGGAAGGCCGGATTCATGTGGGTGCGGTGACAGCGATCGTTAGTGGCAAGGAGTCGAGTAGTTCAACCCAATAACAGGAGGTGCATGATGACGAAAGAAGAACTGATTGCAAAGATGGCGGCATCCGCCGGCATCACGAAGGTTGCGGCAGGCACTGCGCTACAGGCCTTCACCGGAGCGGTGACCACGTCCCTGAAGAAGGGGCAGCGCGTCTCGCTGGTGAATTTTGGGACCTTTACGGTAGCCAGACGTAAAGCCCGGCTCGGGCGGAATCCCAGAACCGGTGAGGCGCTGCGGATTCCCGCAGCCAGAGTTCCGAAATTCTCGGCAGGGAAAATCTTGAAGTCAGCCGTCAGGTAAGATCGTACGATCGTCAGATCGCACATCTGGCAAACAAGAGAGAACGCGGCGTACTCCACCTCAGGGGTACGCCCTCTTCTCGGTTGTGTTTCAGTATGGCATCCCCTTGACCGGTGCGGTATCATGAGCATCTAGGACGAGACGTTCCTCGTGAAGCGTGCGTATCTCGGTATAAGCTGAGCGACGGAGAATGTGCGTGTAGAGCTTGCGCTTCACGCACGACGATTCACGAATCACGTTCACCAAGAAAGGGGGGCGACCGGTTTCGACGGGGATACTGAAGTCACTGTCGCATGTCGAGCTCCTGGGGACTCGTTAAACCTCTAGGAAAATGCAACTGCCAATCAAGAACTGGCACTCGCAGCTTAATTAACTGCGACGTTCCTCCACCTGATGCCCGCGGGGGTGGGCGGAGCGCGATGCAGCGGGCTGGTCTCCAGCTGGTGCTCAGCGGCTGAGGACGAGAACTTTCTGGGCTAGCGGCCAGTCTAAGCCAGCCGATGGGCGTGGGTGGCGGCGAAATCTAAACGATCGGCTACACATGTAGACGCAGTGCACTGACGGTCTTCGGACCCGGGTTCAACTCCCGGCGCCTCCACCA
>JBGPVY010000185.1:0-6276 GCA_041491905.1 Nitrospiraceae bacterium
ATCGACACCGCCGATGCGATAGTAGTTCAGGGTCAGACGGGCCCCGCAGAGCTTCTCGAACATGTCCAACAGTATTTCGCGCTCCCGGAAGGTCCAGAAGAACACGGTCATGGCGCCGATATCGAGGGCCTGCGTGCCGAGCCAAAAGAGGTGCCCGATGATGCGTTGCATCTCGGCCACGAGGGTTCGGATGTATTCGGCTCGGACCGGCACCGTGATCTCGAGGAGTTTTTCTACGGCACGCACGTACGCGTAGTTGTTGGACATGGCACAAACATAGTCGAGCCGGTCCGTGTGCGGGATGATCTGCATGTAGGTCAACCCCTCGGACAATTTTTCGACGCCTCGATGTAGGTAGCCAAGGTCCGGTGTGGCTTTCACAATCCGTTCGCCGTCCAGCACGAGCACGACACGCAACACGCCGTGGGTGCTCGGGTGCTGTGGCCCCATGTTCAACAGCAATTCCTCTTTCCGTCGGGAGCCGGGCTCGCCAGGCTCGGCGCGAAAGGCGTTTTTCTGCTCCTCGGAGATTTCGCTCTCAGTGACGTCGAGCGGGGGCTCGTCCAATCTCGGGATGAAGTCGAACTGGCTGCGCCAGCCACGCCCTTCGGTCGGGAAATCTTTTCTCAACGGGTATCCCTCGGCATAATCCTCCGGCAACAAAATGCGCCGGAGATCGGGATGGCCGGAAAAGTGAATGCCCATCATGTCGTACACTTCGCGTTCCAGGAACTCGGCTCCCTTCCAGATCCCGGTGACCGACGCAATCGTCGGATAGTCCTCCGTGATGCGCGCCTTGAGTCGAAGCCGTTGCTGAAGGGGGAGCGAGTGCAAGTGGTAGACGACTTCGAACCGCAGTTGATCTTCGGGATAGTCGACCGAGCAGATATCCGTGAGATGATCAAAGGCTGCCTCCGGCGCATCGTGCAAATAGCGCGCAATATCCAGCAGGCGCGCGGCGGCCACGGAGACAGCGGTCTCGGCACGTGCGGCGTCAATGCTGGTCGCGAAGATCGCGTCCGGGAATCTTGTCCTCAGGCTGTCGAGCAGGGCTTGCATAATTCCAGTTCGCAAGACGGGCGCGACTTGCGAGACAAGCGAGACTCACCTGTCCCGCCTTTCTCGCTCTTCTCGCGGCTCATCTCACGAACACTTTTTCCCGCTGAATTTTTTCCTGTAACTTCAGCAATCCATCGAGCAACGCTTCCGGACGCGGCGGACAGCCCGGCACATAGACATCGACCGGAATAATCTGGTCGACACCTTGGACCACCGCGTAACTATTGTAGTGGTTGCCTGAAGTGGCGCAGGAGCCCATAGAAATGACATACCGCGGTTCCGGCATCTGGTCGTAGATGCGGCGGATCACCGGCGCCATCTTGCGCGCCACTGTGCCGGCGATGATCATGAGATCGGCCTGCCGTGGCGAGGCCCGAAAGACCCCGGCGCCGAACCGATCCAGGTCGTACCGCGACGACACAGTCGCAATCATTTCGATGGCGCAGCAGGCGAGCCCGAACGTCATCGGCCACAAAGCCGACTTCCGAGACCAATTCACGACCGCGTCCAGATTGGTCGTCAGAATATTCGCCTCAAATTGTCTCTCCAGAAAGCTCATCTGTTCTTGTTCTCCTATCTCTTACCACGCATCGATTGGGACGGGTGGCCTGGTCGGCTCCCATTGCGCGCATCGAGCGAGCACATTCTGATCGTGCGCGCTCTGCGAGCATAGGAGTCGACCGGGCTTCCCGTCCATCCTAGTCCCATTCGAGCGCCCCCTTCTTCCAGGCGTACCAAAATCCAGCCAGCAGGATGCTGATAAACACGAGCATTTCGATGAGTCCCAGCAGGCCGAGCGACTGAAACCGGACGGCCCAGGGGATCATGAAAATGACCTCGATATCGAAAATGACGAACAGCATCGCGATGATATAGTAGCGTATCGGAAACTGGATACGCGCATCGGAAAACAGTGGGCTTCCGCTTTCATAGGGGGCCAGCTTGGCTCGATAGGGACGATTCGGCCGCATGAGCGAGCCGGCGAGCAGCGCGACGGCGCCGAAGGCAACGCCAATGCCGATAAACAGCAGGATCGGCAGATAATTCAGCGGAACCGATTCGTTACCCATAGCTTCAGTCTCTCAAGTCATAAGGTCATAAAGTCGTAAAGTCTCGATCATTGACATGGTGACTTTAAGACATTGTGACTTCCGACAAGCCCGGCGCCAGCGCCGAGCCGAAGAAGGGTTTGAATTTCAAACCGTCCAGTTCCGGACGACTCATTCCCTTGTGTTGAATGAGCACCTTAAACGTGCTGCCCATGCCATCGGGTTTCAGGAGATGGATTGCGGCGCGAAACTCCGGGCTCTCCGGCTCCAATTCCTCGATCATCTCTTCAACGCCGAGCCCCATCAGAAAACTCATTTGGTTCGTGAACCCCGTCACGTGGAGTCCTTGCTTCTCACCGACAGAAGCCAGGCTCGAAAAATCCACGTGGGCGGTCATATCCTGCTCGCCGACGCGAATGAATGGATCTTCGTTCGTCCGCTGCTGGAAGTAGCAAAGGAACGTGCCGTCCTTCCGCTCAGGCCCATAGAGATCCTGCGCCGTATGGCCGTAATCGATCGTCAAGACAAACCCACGATCCATCCGCCGAGCGACCTGCTCCATCCAGTCCATAGCTTGGAGATTCACCTCGGTTCGATAGCCTTCCAGCCATGTAGTGTTCAGTTGCTGTAGATATTGAGCGAGCGCGACCGTCGACAGGGGCTTGAGGCAGTCCACAAAGCGTCCGCCTCGATAGTCTACACAGAGTTCTTCGGTTCGTTCGGCCGTGACTTGAATCCGGTGCACCGGAAATGCATCGACCAGCTCATTGCTGAAGAACAGACCGGTCACGCTCTGCGGGGCCAGCCCATCAAGGCCATCCACCCAAGTGACAAGGCCCGACTTGCTGAGCCAGGGAGCCAGGTTCTGGCGCTGTAGTTCCCGCATGGCAGGGCTCCGTTCGATCAGGACATAGCGGACACGCGATGCGAAGTCATCCTGTTCGGCATGGATCGCCGCCAGACAATCTCGGGCTAAAAATCCTTTGCCGGCGCCCATTTCGACAATCATGAAGGGAGTGGGGCGGCCTACTAATTCGTCCATTTGCCTGGCCTGCGCGGCAAATGCACGGCCGAGAATCGGGTACACATCGGAACTGGTGTAGAAATCGCCGGACCAGCCGATACGTTCATGGTCCGCACCGTCAGGTTGGCGCATGTAATAGCCGAATTGAGGGTGATAGAGCGCCAGTTCCATGAAGCGGACGAAGGGAATTGGTCCGCTTCTGGTGATCTCGGACGAAATAGCAGCGACGAGATCAGGGTGTCCGGTTGTCACAAGCAACTCCTCTTATTCTCCTTCGCCGAATCCCCCGTAGCTTGCTGCGGGGATGAAGGCGAGGAGAACCCTCCGTAGCCTTTGGCGAAGGAGGGTAACGGCTTCGAAGAATTTCGCAGGATACCCCGCAGCAAGCTGCGGGGAGCTTCATCCCATCGACAACACACGAAAAGTGACACGAACAGCCGAGGGTACACTCCACCCTTCCCTGTTGAAGGGCGAACAGAACGCCAGAAGTGGCGTAGATTAGCCTCGGGGTCGCCGCTAAGTCAAGGCAGAGAGTATTGGAAACTCAGGCAAATCTCCCCATTTGAGGGGGAGGAATGACACCCGTGCCGATGAAGGGATGGAGCCTGATGAACTTCTGTGCTCGCGCAACGCGCGGCCTGGGAAGGCCCTCGTTGGACGCGTGCAGAGGAAGATCATTCAGCCCCCATCCCTGAAGAAATAACGAGCACGCTTGGAAGGATCGTGCAAAAAACGCGGACTGGTTATGCAATCAAGGATCTGGGACTACGCGGGTCGCAATACAGAATGTCCGATTACAAGACCTCATTTCTTCAAGACCCTCAGTTCAGGGTTCGAAACTAGGGGGCTCTAAGTCGGGATGTTTTTTATAGAGAGGCATCATAACCTCTGTGGTCATATGCCCCATAATAAGACCGATCGCCTTTCGATACCTCTTGCACTCCTCTTCGCTGCATCGATCCGACACAAGTTGTACCGAAACATTTAATTTGGCGTAGTATTCCAGCATCAATTCGCTGATCTGTCGGGCAACTGCTTTCTCCATGATTATTCCCCTATTGCATTAGGTATTAGTGAGAACAGTAGTTCACTTCCATGCTTTGATGCAGGGGAGACAGGAAATGAGATTAGATCTTGCAACCATACATTGATCTGCCCCAGTTCGACTTACGGTGACCATCGCAAGACTGCGCGGAGCGTAGCAAATGACCTATGGGCCGTCAAACCTTTACAAGATGAGTACTAGGTGAGGGACAAGTCGTGCAATTAAGGATTTGATACTGCGCGGGCCACAATAAGGAATGTGGGGATGCATATCTGTCCCGTTGGTTTTCTTCGAATCGCAGAAGTTTAGGTTTCTTAGTTCTCCCCCCCTTTCCTAATTTCACGACGCTGACGCTCCTCGCGCACTTTGCCGGAGAAGCGGGGACCCACCGAGATTCTCCTGGGAAGGAAAGCTGGAACTGACCGAGGTCCTGCGACTCCTGTCGCAGCCGAGGGAATTCCAGAAGGTTTCCACCCAGGAGAATCCGGAAGGGTCGCTTCAGAGGCGGGGGAACGAGAGCGTCAGCGTCGTGTTCTCACGCTCCGTGGCACTTCTTGTATTTTTTCCCGCTGCCGCAGGGGCAGGGGTCGTTGCGGCCGACTTTGTTGTCGCTTCGCTGAACAGTCTGAGGTGCGACTGGTTCTTCTCCGCGATTGAGGATGAGTGCTGGTTGGGTGCGTGAGATGATGGGTGAGGGCGGGGGCGGTGGGGCGGTGGGTGGTCCCTCGTTCCGAACCGCCTGTACATGGAAGAGTCGATCAAGCGCGTCGGACTTGACCCGTTCCATCATGCCGGCAAAGAGATCGTAGCCTTCGCGCTTGTACTCAATGAGCGGATCTTTCTGCCCGTAACCACGCAATCCGATCCCGTCGCGCAGGTGGTCCATCCCGAGGAGGTGGTCTTTCCAGTGGTGGTCGATGACCTGGAGCATGAAGGTCTTCTCCAGGAAGCGCATCAATTCCGAGCCCAGTTCCTGATCTCTCCGATCATAGGCGTCGCGCACCTGCGCACGGAGGTCTTCGAGCAATGCGTCGCGGCCTACGGCTCTGAGCGCCTCGCCGCCGTCTCCCTTGCCCTGGGCGATGTCGAAACCGAACTGGCCATGCATGATTTCAGCGAGCCCTTTGATATCCCATTCTTCGGGATATTGTTCAGCCGGGCAATAGATGTTCAGCGCGGAGCCCACCAGGCCGTCCATCATGTCGCGAAGATCGTCTTTCAGATTCGTCCCGCCCAAGACGGCGCGTCGGTGTTGGTAAATCACCTCACGCTGCTTGTTCATGACGTCGTCGTACTCCAGCAGCTGTTTCCGGATGTCGAAGTGGTGAGCCTCGACCTTCTTCTGGGCGTTGGCGATGGCCCGGGTGACCATGCCGTGCTCGATCGGGACGCCTTCTTCCATGCCGAGCTTGAGCATCAGTTGGGAGACCCGCTCAGAAGCGAAGATGCGCATCAGGTCGTCTTCCAACGACAGATAGAAACGTGACGAACCAGGGTCGCCCTGGCGGCCGGCGCGGCCTCGGAGCTGGTTGTCGATCCGGCGGCTTTCGTGGCGCTCGGTCCCGAGAATGTGGAGTCCACCGGCCGCGATGACCTCTTGTTTGTCCTTCTCGCAGTCGGCCCGAATCTGTTCGAAGATCTCCAACTTGCGTACATCCGGCAGGTTCTCCTCCCGGTACAGGATCTGTTTGAACATGAAGTCGGGATTGCCGCCCAGGAGAATGTCGGTGCCGCGGCCCGCCATGTTCGTGGCGATGGTAACGGCGCCTTTGTGCCCAGCCTGGGCGATGATCTCGGCTTCTCGCTCATGCTGCTTGGCGTTGAGAACGTTGTGTTTCACGCCGGTCCGGCTCAAGAAGCCGGCGAGCCGCTCCGATTTTTCAATGGAAATCGTGCCGACCAAGACAGGCTGGCCGCGCTCGTGGCATTCCTTGATCTCTTCGACGATCGCGGCAAATTTTTCTTTCTCGGTTCGGTAGACGACATCCGCGTAATCCAGCCGGATCATGTTGCGATTGGTCGGGACCACGTTGACGTCGAGATTGTAGATCTTGGCAAACTCCGCCGCTTCCGTGTCCGCCGTGCCGGTCATGCCGCTG
>JBGPVY010000184.1:0-6285 GCA_041491905.1 Nitrospiraceae bacterium
CTGGATGAGGATCAGACTCCTCCCTGTCGCTGAGAGCTGACCGCTGATTGCTTTCTGATCGGAGCAACGTGAATGGTCTGAGCCTGATCAATCCCATCGATCCCGCGCAGCTCCAGAAAGAGACGCAGCGCATCTATGAAGTCTGCGATGGCTGCCGGCGCTGCTTCAATCTTTGTCCGTCGTTCAACACGCTGCTCGACGGCATCGATCGTCATGAGGGCCACGTTGCCAAGCTCACGCCCACCGTCCACCATCGGGTCGTCGATGAGTGCTATTACTGTAAACTCTGCTACAACCACTGTCCCTATACGCCGCCGCATCAGTATGCCCTCGATTTCCCCCGTTTGATGATCGCTTGGAAGAAGCATCTGGCCGCGACGCGCGGGGTGGGCTGGCGTGATCGGTTATTAATCAAGACGGATGTGATCGGTACCCTCGGGAGCCTGGCGGCGCCGGTTGCGAATTGGGTGTTGGGCTGTCGGCTCCTTCGGGGGCTGATGGAATCGTGGGTCGGCGTGCATCGGGATCGACAGGTCCTGCACTTTTCTCCTGAGACGTTTACCCATTGGTGGGAGCGTCGAGGGGCGGCACAGGTTCCTGCCTCCGCGCCGCGGAAGGTCGCGCTCTTTGGGAGCTGCCTGGTCAATTATCAAGCGACCGATATCGGCAAAGCGACGATTCAAGTCCTCGAAAAGAACGGTGTGCATGTCGTGATTCCCGAACAGCGTTGTTGCGGCATGCCCTCGTTCGATATCGGCGATACGGCGGCGATTGAGCAGGCCGCCTCGGCGAATGTCGCGTCATTTTTGCCGTGGGTGGAGAAAGGCTACGAGATTGTCGTGCCGGTGCCCAGTTGCAGTTTGATGTGGAAGCGGGAGTATCCCGAGATCGTCGGTGGCCATGGGGTGCGGCGTGTGGCTGAACGGACGTTCGATGTCTGTGAGTATCTCATGAAGTTGAAGCGAGAGGGCGCGCTGGCCACCGACTTTCTGCAGAAGCCCGGGCGAGTGGCCTACCAGGTTCCGTGCCATCTGCGGGATCAGAACATCGGATTCAAATCCAAGGAACTCATGGAGTGCGCCGGCGCACAGGTCGAGGTGATTGAGAAATGTTCAGGCCATGACGGCGCATGGTCCGCCAAGACGGAGTTCTTCCCCCTCTCGATGCTGATCGCGCAGAAGGCCGTTCGAATGATTGAACAGGCTCCGGCAGATCTCGTGGCCTCCGATTGCCCGCTGGCGGGATTGCAGCTGGATCAAGCCGGCGCCATGGCCCATGCCGGCGGCAGGCCGGCGCAGCATCCGATTCAAATCGTGCGCGATGCCTATGGGTTGCAGTCATAGAGGGTAAGGGGTGAGGGGTGAGGGGTAAAGGGGTAAGCGGGGGCATGATAGAAGAACGACACATTCGTGAAGCGCGAGATAGACGATGAAGCAACTCATACAGGCTGATCTGTTGTCCACGGCTGACTATGAGCGCCAGCGGGAGCAGTTCCGCTCGCAGATCATCGCGCTCAAGCAGCGACGCCGGATTTCCGTTGGGCCGCTCATCACGCTCGTCTTCGAAAATCGCGAGACGTTGCGGTTTCAGACCCAGGAAATGATCCGGGTCGAGCACATCCTCGATCCCTACAAAGTCCAGGAAGAATTGGATGTCTATAATGCCCTTGTGCCGGGGTCCGGTGAGTTGAGCGCCACGTTGCTGATTGAGATTACGGAGCAGGACCGGATGAAAGAATGGCTCGATGTGTTCATGGGACTCGATCACGGCGAAACCGTCGCGATCCGCGCCGGAACCGAGCAGGCCTTCGGGCTGTTCGAAGGCGGCCACAGTCATGAAACCAAAATCAGCGCGGTGCATTTCGTCCGATTCCGGCCGTCCGCGTCGATGATAGCCGCGTTCGCCGACTTGCATGTGCCGGTCACGCTGACGGTGCACCATCACGAATACCACGCCGAAACGCCTGTTCCTGGGGGCATGCGCGAAGAGTGGCTCTCTGACCTGGGCGCGTAAATGCCCAAGCAAATGTTGAATGTTTAGTGTTGAATGTTGAATTGGAGTGCAGGAGAATAAAAACGACAGACGTTCCGTACATTCAACATTGAACATTCAAAATTAAACATTATGTCCACCGTCTTACTGACGAAACGTATCGAGTTTGCGGCGGCGCATCGCTATATCAAGGCTGAATGGGACGAGGCCAAGAACCGTGCAGTGTTCGGCCCCTGCTACAACCCGCCGGCGCACGGACATAACTACATGGTCGAGGTGACGGTCTTAGGCGAGGTGGATCCGAAGACCGGCATGGTCGTGAATCTCTTCGATTTAAAGCGCATCTTGCTCAATGTGCTTGAAGAATTCGACCATAAGAATTTGAACCTGGATATGCCCTACTTCGAGGGCCGGATTCCCACGTCGGAAAACCTTGCACGTGTCCTCTGGACCAAGCTGGATACGCAAAAAGCCATCGGTACGCTCCACGCGATTCGGTTGTATGAGGATGAAGATCTGTATGCCGAGGTGACGGCGGCGGCCGGGCTCAACGTCGCCAGCGTCACGCGCCGCTACTCGTTCACGGCGGTGCAGGATGGCAAGCAAGGCCCCGAGTGGGACTGCTTCGTCACGGTCCATGGCACGATAGATCCGGTGACCGGGATGGTGACGGATATCGGCGCGCTGGATCGCTTGGTGCAGGATAAGGTGGTGCAGACGTTCGACCGTCATGAGCTTCGTCAGGCCTTCGGGACTCAGTCTGTGACCGGCGAGCAGTTGGTCGAACACATCTGGAACCAACTGGTCTCTTCTCTCTCATCGGGAAGACTATCAAATGTTCGTCTCGTTCAGTCTCGGGACCTGTCCTTCGAATACACAGGCTGACGCGTCTGCGTACGTTTATTCCGGGAGTTCTATGAATATACGTTTTATCTATGCTCTGCTGATGGTGTGCCTCTCGTGGACGGCTGTGGCCTGGTCTGCCGAGGAAAGGGAAGCGATTGAGAAGACCGTCAAGGAAGCCGCCATGGCACCCGCGACCTTTTCAGAAACCAGAGACAAACAAGCCGTGTTGAAGCTGTACACCAAGGACTATGTCGGTATTGAGGATGGCGAGACGGAGACGCGGGATTCAATCGAGAAGTGGTTCTCGGAATATGAATCTCAACTCAACAGGGGAAGCACCCTGCGCTTTATCAGCGTCGTGTCGAACCTGCATGTTCGGATGCCGGGCCCAACGGCTTGGGCTACCTACGACTATGTGTTTCAGGCGGTCAGGAAAGACGAACTCGAAGCGCAGGACTCCGGGCAATGCACCACACTCCTGCGCAAAGAAGACTCCACCTGGCTGATTCAGCATGAACACTGTTCCAAGGCGCGACCGATGAAATAGCATACTGTCTCTGAGCCGTCCCTCTGAGCCGGTGGCCTGTGGCTCCCCGCTCCCGTGCCTCCGGAGCGACCCTCACGGGCTCGGCCGGGCGGGAACCTTCGGGAATTCCTTCGCGGACTCAGTCAGTTCCCGCTTTCCTCCCCGGCCGAGCCTCGGCGGGTCCCCGCTCCTCCCAGCAACGTCCGCTTAAGGCCACAGGCACACATCTTCTTATAGGCCATTATCGTCTGCCGTTCCCCATTGTAAGACCCGCCCATCAGAGAGGCTAGAGTGAAAGCGCCTACGAAATTTGTCGGTGTGTGGGGCTCAGATCGACTTGCGCCGGAGCGACGGGTTCCCGCCCGGCGTCTGAAGAAGGAAAACTGGAACTGACTGAAGAACCACGGTCGAAGACCGTGGCTGAAGGAATTCCAGAAGGATTCCGCTTCAGAGCGCCGTGGCAAGGCGTTGCGGGAGGCGCAGGAACGGTTGGGTCCCGCACACACCGCTCTTAGACCCATGCTCTGATTACTTCAGCAAGTGATCCGAAATCAGGGCGGCGAGTTCGGCCGGCTCCACTACCCCTTCACGGGTCAGGAGCAGCTTGCCGTTCGCAAAGAAGTGCGTCGTGGGGTAGGTCTCGAAGGTGTGGCTCTTCTTAATCTCGCGACAGCGGCCTGGGACATGCATCTTGGCCTTGCCGACTTTCACGTCGGGAAACTTGATGGCCGTCTCTTCCAGGATCGGGTCGTAGATTTTGCAGGGTTCGCAGGTGGCCAGGCCGTAGGCGACGATCGACGCGGGTGCGTCGGTGAACTCCTTGTAATTTTCGTCTCTGACGTCTTCGACGGTGCCGTGCATGTTTGAAAGTGTTGAGTGCTGAGTTCTGAGTGCTGAGTCAGCTAAAAGCTCGGTCCTCAGCACCCAGCACTCAGGACTGAAGGTTAGCGCAGCTTTGCGAGGGCTGCGAGGATGTCCTTGTCTTCCCGCGCTACCTTGATATCCTGGACCTTCGCGTAGGCAACCTTGCCGCTCTTGTCGACGATGACGGTCGCACGCTTCGAACAGTTCAACGGCTCGAAGTAGAGGCCGTAGCCCTTTGCCGTAGTCCGATGGACGTCCGACAGTAGCCGATGCTTGAGGTCCATGGAATCAGCCCAAGCCTTGTGCGAGTAGAAGCTGTCGCAACTGATGCCGAAGAGTTCCGCGTTGGCCGATTGAAATTTCGGAAAGTCGTCGGTCAAACACTTGTTCTCGCCTTGACAGACGGGGCTCCAGTCCAGCGGATAGAAGCAGAGCACCACATTTTTCTTGCCACGATAGTCGCTCAGCTTCACGTCCTTCTGGTCCTGATCCTTTAAATTAAAATCCGGTGCGGTATCGCCCACCTTAATTTCTGCTGCTACGTCGCTCATCTGCGTACCTCCTTCACTGGGTTTAGTCCGGACTCTGACACTGTCATCTGCAATTTTGTACCGTGCGGCATGAAACCTTGTCAACGGTCCTGAAGGCCTAGAAGAGGCCTAGCTGGCCCATAAGTATCTAATAAGACTGGAAAACTATGGTAACGGCCGAATTTCTCGGAAACTCAGCATGCGTCCGGCTGGTGCGGCGGTGCGGTGGTTGGCAATCTCAACGCTCTGATCTAAGAGTCCTACACGGATGTGGCTTCCGACTTTTGGCGACTGTCCGGTCCTCGTCAATTCATCTGCTGTTTCTCTGAGCACATCGCGCGCAGGCTGGTCCGGGAGACCCGGGGGGAGAAACATTTCGAGTTCATCCACCCCGAACTTGGTGAGGCCGAGGGTATAGCACCAACTCCGGCGGCTCTGCTCATCGTCGCCCCGCATGATCGGGATGTGATCGCTGAGGATGAAGTGGGTGAGGGGACGATCCTGCCAATCCGACGGGTTCACGTACTGGTTGGTGGTGATGTCATAGGCCGTGCCTTGCGTGAGGAGTGTGAGGCCCCGGGCGAGTCGAGCGGCAAACAGAATGGTGTCCGGCATATCGCGCGGAGGCATCAAGGATGGAGCGATAGCACCGACCTGCTCATGTTCCCACGCAAGTTGTTCCTTCAGGCCTGCGATATGGGTGGCCGGGAGCGGCATCACGATGTGAGCCGTCCATGGGCCATGGACGGCATGCCAGGACTCTGCGGCCTGCTCGTCGGCGCGCAGCACCAACGGCCCGCCGTATTCGAGGTCATACCAGGTCTTGAGCTCCTCGGGAGCCGGCACTGTTCCTCGATAACCGACAAAGTAGAGCGGGGGACGGCGGGCGGAAGGTTTGGGGGTGTTCTTCCTGATCCTCATCGCTGCAGGGGAGGCTATTTGCCGGATTTGCGGGCCTTGCGGCGGTCATCCGGGTTGAGGAGCCGTTTGCGGATACGCAGACTCTTCGGCGTGACCTCAACCAGTTCATCTGGGCCGATATATTCGAGTGCGAACTCCAAGCCCATTTCCCGTGGCGGCGTGAGGACCAACGCTTCATCGGTGCCTGACGCCCGCATGTTGGACAGGTGCTTTTCTTTACAGACGTTGACGTCCATGTCTTCGTCCCGGCTGTTCTCGCCGACGACCATCCCGCGATAGACCTCCACGACAGGGCCGATAAACATGATACCGCGTTCTTGGGTCATGAAGATGGCATAGCCGGTGCTGGTTCCGTCTTCGTGTGCGACGAGTGACCCGTGTGTCGCCACTGCGAGGTCGCGCTCCTCCACCGGTTCGTACGCGACGAAGACATGGTGCATGATGATGGTGCCCCGAGTTTTGGCGATCAATGGGTTTTTGAGCCCCATGATGCCGCGGGTGGGGATATGGTACTCCAGGTGCATTTCACTCGGTCCGGCATCGGAATGGATGAGTCGCATGTGGCGCAACTCGCCGCGGCGTTTGCCGAGCTCTTCAATCACCGCC
>JBGPVY010000272.1:0-3696 GCA_041491905.1 Nitrospiraceae bacterium
CGGCTATTCGGGCCAGGGCCGCGGGCAAGTGGATTTTCTTGTGATCAAAGATTTTGACGATCAGTTGGGCGGGCAAGCGGCGCAGCGTTTAGGCGGATTGGCTCCCCTGCGGCAAAACCGTGATGGGGCAGCCATTCGCCATGCCACCGCCAAATTACTGGCGCGAGAGGCGCGGACGCGACTGCTCGTCCTCATCAGCGATGGGCGTCCGCTCGATGACGGCTATAAAGACGAGTACTCGCTGGAAGACACCAAGGCTGCGTTACGAGAGGCGCGTCAGCGGGGGGTGCATCCGTTTTGTATTACGATCGATCGGGAGGCCGATAGTTATGTCCGGAGAATGTACGGAGACGTGCAATTCGCAGTCATTGATCATCTCGAAGCCTTGCCGAAGCGATTGCCGCGGATCTATCAAAGGCTGACGACGTGAAAGGTGAAAGGTAAGACGTGAGACGTAAATGGAGTTGGAAAGCGGAAGGCCTCATTCAAGAGCCAATCCTTTCACGTCTTACGTTTCACCTTTCACGAGAGACAGAACATGGCGAATGCATCTGAACGACCGACAGTGCCGCCCTGGCTATACAAGCTGTTTACGGGGCATCAGTATCCCTATGTCCGTCGGTTGGCGAAGTTTGCACAGCCCATCAAGCCGGGGGAGGATCGCCAGGAGCCGACGAAGGACCTGATCGAGGCCAAGTTTTGGGAAGTCTATCCACGTTGTTGGGCCAAGATTCTCCAAGAAGTCAAAGTGGGGATGATCGTGGTATTCCACGACCTGGGCGAATATCCGGCGGGAGGGTATCAGGCACTGGTCGATGATCCGGACGCCTTTCTGGCAAAGACTTATGGCAAGAAGAAGATTAAAGTTAATTTCTATGACGGAGACAATTTCGTCTGCACGATCAATTTTAAAGTCGCGGGCTGGACGGAACACGAACATACGTGAAGCGTAAGGCGTGAGGCGTAAGGGGATTTGCGCTTCACGTTTCACGATTTACGCTTCACGAGGAGTCGATGATGGGGAGACCGAAGATTACGGTGGTGGGCGCTGGGAACGTCGGAGGCACGACGGCGCAGCGGCTGGCCGAGAAGGATGAGTACGAGGTAGTGCTTGTCGATATTGCCGAGGGCGTTCCGCAAGGCAAGGCCCTCGATATCACACAGGCCGGGCCAGTCTTCGGCTATAGCACCCGCGTGGTGGGCACCAACGGTTATGATGAAACGGCCGGCTCGTCGGTGGCGGTGATCACCTCCGGAATTCCTCGCAAGCCGGGGATGAGCCGTGACGAGTTGTTGACCACGAACGCGAAGATCGTGAAGTCGGTCGTTTCTGCGCTGGTGTCTCGATCGCCGAACGTCATTCTGATTCTTGTCACCAACCCGTTGGATGCCATGGTCCATGTGGCGCGTCGTGTGAGCGGACTGCCGAAGTCGCGGGTTTTGGGTATGGCGGGGGTGCTCGATTCCGCCCGCATGCGTTCCTTCATCGCCGCTGAACTGAGTGTGCCAGCTCCCGACGTGGCTGCGATGGTGCTGGGGGGGCACGGCGACACGATGGTGCCGCTGTTGCGCTACACGACGGTGAAGGGGAAACCGGTCTTGGAGCTGATGTCGAAGGACCGGTTGGAGGCGATTGTGAAGCGGACACGCGAGGGAGGCGCTGAAATCGTGGGTCTGTTAAAAACGGGCAGCGCGTTCTATGCTCCGTCGGCCTCGGTGGTCGATATGGTTGAGGCGATCGTGAAGGACCAGAAGCGGGTGTTGCCCTGTGCGGTGCTTTGCGAGGGCGAGTATGGATTAATGGATGTCGTCATTGGAGTGCCGGTCAGGCTGGGTCGGGGCGGGGCGGAGCAGGTGGTCGAATATGAGCTGACGGCGGAGGAGCGAGCGGCATTGGCGACCTCTGCTAGCGTGGTGCGCGAACTCTGCGTAACAGTCGATCGATTGATGGAGTAACGAAATGGTCAGCGGTCAATGGTCAATAGTCACTGGCAGGAACGGCAGGCCACATTCCCTCTGTTGACTAATGACTGACCTGCTCCTTGCTTGACATTCAGAGCAGGGCTACAGTACAGACAGCGACTAAGCAATACATTGAGCAGTACTTTGAGCGAGGAGATATTATGAAATTTCTTGAGAGTCCGATGCAAACCATGGGCGTAGGATTCGCACTCGCCGTGGTTTTGATTATGGGGTATCTCGGTATGACCGGCATGGCGGTCGGTGATGCCGACTGGTTTGGCTTGTTGTTACGCTGGGCCCATTTCTTGGCCGGGATCACCTGGATCGGGTTGTTGTATTTCTTCAACCTGATCAATGCGGCGTTCTTGAAGAGTCTCGATGGCCCCACTAAGAACATCGTGATTCCCAAGCTGATGCCCGCTGCGCTGAACTGGTTCCGTCATGGCGCGACGGTCACGGTGCTTGCCGGAATTGTGTTGTACCTCTACCTGTATCAGAGAGGTGGAACCGGCGCGATTGCGTTGGGAATCGGCGGGTTATTGGGGATCATCATGATGGCCAATGTCCACGCGATTATTTGGCCGAACCAAAAGAGAATTATTGCGGCGGTGACGGCAGCAGCCCAGGGGACCCCTGCACCGGCAGAAATGGCCCAGTGGGGTCGGACCGCGCTTCTCGCTTCCCGGGTCAACTTTATGTTGTCGATTCCCATGCTGCTATTCATGGGAGCCGGCAGCCACCTCAAGTGAAGCTCCCCGCGCTCCCGCGCGGGGCATCTTAATAGGATGCGGAACTCTCCGTAGCCCTCCTTCGCTAAAGCTTCGGAGGGCTCTCCTTGCCATTCATCCCCGCTCGGAAGAGCGGGGCATTCTGGCGAAGGAGAGTAAGACGGCGTACGACTGCCGGTGGGAAAGCCCGCCGGCAAGTCCCGTTCATCTCTCGTCCAAAGAAAAGAGCATAAGGCGTATAGCCAGAGGACGAAGAGCCTATGGCTAATGGCTTATGGCACGAGATTCGGTCGTTCTGATTTCGAGCAATAGGCCATCAGCTATAAGCCATAAGCTCTTAGAGCCATTCTCTCCAGATATACGCCATAAGCTCTTATCCCCAACGAGATACGTTTCACCTTTCACGTCTTACCTTTTACGACGCGATGGCCCATATGGCCAATCTTATATAGGGCAGTGGCCCTAAGTCGTTGAGATTCAGGCCTATTATCGTGGCATTGCCTTGACGAATACAGGCCAGGCACCTTATAGTATCGCTCCATTCGTTGAGCCAAACGGGTAAGGAAGGGCGCATGACGACTGCGACTGAACCACGAGTTCTCCAAACGCTTGATGGCGCTCCCTGGGATATCGAGGCCTACCGGAAGATCGGGGGCTACGAGGCCTGGAAGAAGTGCATCAAAGAGCTGAGCGCGAACGATATCGTCAATGAAATGAAGAAAGCCGGGCTCCGTGGGCGAGGGGGCGCGGGCTTTCCCACCGGCATCAAATGGGAAAAGGTCCTCAATCATCGGGTGAAGGAACACTATTTTGTTTGCAACGCAGGCGAACATGAGCCAGGGACGTTTAAAGACCGGTATTTGCTCAAGCAGGCGCCACACCAGCTTATCGAAGGCTGCCTCATCGCGGCCTACACGGTGCATGCGAAGGCAGCGTTTATCTATGTGAATCATGAGTATCACGAAGAACGGGAGAATCTGAAGAAAGCGTTGGCGCAGGCGAAGGC
>JBGPVY010000213.1:0-5295 GCA_041491905.1 Nitrospiraceae bacterium
CATGGATCTCCACGAAGTGACGACGACGCAGTACGCGGCGTTCCGCGCTGTCACAAACCGTCTCGCGCCCTGGCAATGGAACACGGTAGATCTGTCGCAGCATAGCGATCGACCGGTGATTGGCGTGGACTGGTCGGACGCTGATGCCTATTGTCGGTGGAAGGGGAATCGGCTTCCCACCGAAGCGGAATGGGAAAAGTCGGCCAGAGGAACGGATGGAAGGTTGTATCCCTGGGGCAATCGGGTCCCAAGCAAAGATCTGGCGAATTTCGCGTTGGGTGCGCGGTTCAGCTACAGCCAGGTCTTGATGCCCGTACAGTCCTATGAGCAAGGCAAGAGTCCATACGGGCTCTATCAAATGGCCGGGAATGTCTGGGAGTGGGTGCAGGATTGGTACGCCGCGAACTATTATGAAATCTCGCCGGAGCGAAATCCGCAAGGACCCGAACAGGGACAGTTCAAAGTGTTACGCGGTGGATCTTGGTCCGACCTGCCGAAATATCTTCTCACCTATGGGCGTTTCAAGCTGCCTCCAGAAACGCGCAATAGCTATACCGGCTTCCGCTGCGCCAAACCACAATAGCATGCTGAAAACAACCGTCTATTTGAGCAGCCGCTAGAAGAGGCTCTTGCTGACTTCCGCCGAGAGTTGACTTTCGTTCCCGGCACTGTCGTAGGCGGTAATAGCGAAAAAATAGGTCTGGCCCTTCGGGAGATTGGAGACGGTGTAGCTCGTGACTTTTCCTGTCACGAAGGCCGATCCAGGAGCATCATAGGTGCCGGAAGCCGTGCCAATGTAGACTTTGTAGCCGGCCAGATCAGGTTCCCCATTCGCCGTCCATGTGAGTGTCACGTTCCCTGTCGATGGGCTGGGAGGAGGAGGTGTCGATGGAGGAGTCGAGGGCGGTGGTAGTGAGGGAGGTGCAATGACAACAGTGGTCGGGGGTTGCAACAAGCTCGCGATCGCAGAGTTCCGGAGCAAATTCGACGCTGATCGCGAACCGCTATACGAGGGAGCTGAGCCGCTTCCTGCTGAGGCCGCAGGGCGAACTCCTGCCGCTCCGGCGAACGGAGAAGAAGCGGTTGGCGAGACCGCAGCAGAGCCAGTCGAGGTCACTCCAGGAAGGGGCGCAACCTTCGACTTCGTGATAGGTGCCGTTGCCGTGGGGATTGTGCTCTTGGCGGTATCGGCTGTCGTCTGCGTGACCTGCCCGGCTGCGACGCCTGATGCCACGGCTGCACGGAGTGTCTGGGATGAGGTCGCAGGAGCGGTTGCCGAGGCAATGGCCGGACGCTTGGTCAATGTTCGATTATGCGTCAATGGCATGGTCGGTAGAGAAACCGAAGTTTTGGGTGGTCCAAACGGGCTCGTGATGCGAGTTGGCTCAGCGCTGGAAGGTTGCAGGATGGTCCCTTGAGTTGTGGCAGGCAGAGCAGCGGATTCAACAGCTGACCGGTGAATCAAGCTATGGCGGCGTGGCATCTCTTGTTCTGCAGCTGAGGTGATCGAGGGCATCGCTACTGATTGCAGCCCCTGGAATAGTATTGCCGCAAGGACGGCGAGCTGGAACCGGGGCGTCACGATGTCTTTCACGGGAATCATTCCTGGCAGGCCATATAATACTCAGTCAGACGGAGACCGCTACGCCATGTGTGTGCCCGGATGTCTGTCTGTGACACCTCTGCATTCTGCCGTGGACGTGCGTGATACGCCAGAAAATATCAATTTTTTCCGGAAACAAGCCGCAGCTGATTGGAATTATGAGAGCAGGAGGGCAAGGCAAGCTGCGTAGAAACTATTCTGGCAAATTAGAACTTTGATGATCTGTACGTGTGGAACAACAGTAGAGCTCTCCCGCAGGATGCTCAAAAAGCCCGTCCAGCAAGGCCGCAGCCGATGAAAGCACCGGAGGCGTAGCTTCTCGGCTACGTTGAGGATGTTTTCGAGGTGAGAACGAAGCTGGCGGACTTTTTCAGCATCCTGCTAGGGCTTTACTGTGAGATGGGTAACGAGCCAATCGCTGATCGATGTGGTCATCTGGTGAAAATCCTCCTCCCGAGTGAATTGGTGATCGGCGCCTGGCAGGAGATCCAGCCTCTTTGGACCTCCCAACGCATCACGCAATCGCCGGCTTTGATGGAGGGGGACACATTCATCCCGCTCACCCTGGACAATCAGCGTGGGCACGGTGATTTGTTCAGCCGACCCATAGGCAATCTGTCTGAGGCAGTCTTCGTAAAAGTCATACCGCAAACGGACGCGATCCGGCCCTCCCATGATGTTCGGAATCGTATCCGTGGCTTGCCACCGTGCCAACTCTTCAGGCCCGAAGGTCAAGCGAAGCTCTTCCGCAAAGTCCACCACAGGACATTTGAGGGCCAAACAGGCGATATCGCGACGCTGGGCTGCCGTGAGGATGGCGACGAGCCCTCCAAAGCTTGAGCCGACGAGCCCGATTCGGTCATATCCCCTGGCGGTCACCAGATCCAATGCGGCTTGGGTTTGATGCACGGCCAGGGTTGTCGTGATCTCTTCGAACGGTCCGTCACTGTCTCCTTGTCCGAAAAAGTCGAACCGAAAGGTTGCCAGGCCCCGTTCGTTGAGGAGGCAGGTCAAGGTCCTGTTGGTCGTACTGTTCTTGCCGGAGAGAAATCCATGGCAGAGCACGGCAAGACGCGTCGTTGGTCCGTCGGGTGTGGTCAGCATCGCGGCAATGCTATGACCATGGCGATCAGAAAATGTAATGGTTTCTTCCATGAAAGAGTGGAGATATCGACGGTTATTCAGGGGGTCGAATTCCTAAAGCCCAGGCGAGTTTGGCAGTAAAGAGGGTCAAGCTGCCAAGGAGCAGGCCGACGGTGACCCAGGTTGCGATCTGAATGGAGAGCGAACTGAGAGGGAAGTTCCAGGTCATCGCAGCGAGTACGCCGAAGCCCATCGTCCCGAAGCTCAATCCAATCAGCTGAACGGCTCGCCACCGGTCCATGACAGCGGCGAGTTGATCGCGATAGGGCCCCTGTTTTTTCCGGCTCGTGGTTCGGTCGGTTGCCAGTATCTCGGGGATGCCATAGGACAAGGCCCCTAAGACCGTCTGCAAGATGAACCCGATCAAGGCCATATGGGTGTAGGCCGCGAGGTGCAACGATCCAAATGGCAGCATTGGCAGTTGCGGAAGGACGTTGGCTCCGACGAGTACGCCCATGATCATCATGAGGACCAGGAAAAACGTCGCGACCAGAAGGTGATCGGAGGCGGCGTTTCCGGGATGGCCGGAACCTATCCATGTGCGCAGGAGATTATACGCATAGAGGCCGATGCTGAGGATGAGCAGCCCTCCGATCGCGAGTTCAAGGCGGAGGGACGAGGTGATAAACCCACCGATCAAGATGGCGAAGCCGGCGGGAAGTACGACCATCACGAGATGAGCGAGTCGTGGGCTGTAGAGCTCGGCATTCAAGATCATCGGCAAGAGGCGATGCGTGGAGCCGATCATCGCCATCGTGACGAAACCCAGCAGAATCAGATGCAGGTGAAGGAGCCGCGCATGGGCATCGTATTCCGGCATGAATCGAAAGGCCATTGCAACGCCAATCGCCAGTCCACCGAGTAAGGCGATGAAGAAGAATCGATACAACCAGGAGGGGCTGGCCGGCTGGGTGAAGCTTTGCCGCCCGTACTGCCAGGCGATCGAGGCGATGGAGACGACTGCTCCAATCACGACAATCCCAGCCACCCCAACGATCGTCATGTTTCCGAGTCCGAATCCAACGAGCAACCCGACTGTGGCGGCGTTGAGGGCTATGAAAAACCCTGGATGAGAGTTTGAGGGGGTTCGGTCGCTTTGGGCGGTGGCCGACAGGGAGGCAAACAGCCCACCGATCATGAGTTGCAGGATGCCACCGATGAGGGTGGCATGCACATGGACCAATCTTAACCAAGAGGGCAGCGGCGTGCCATGGACCAATCCAATCAGGATGGCCAATCCCACCAGTGAGGAAAGCAGCAGCCAGCTAAACCCTGTAATCAAAAATGTCAGTGGGCGGAAGCTGAAACGACCCATGGAGTCCTCTTCATAACAGGATGCTGGAAATCATGTCGGTGCGCAAGAATTTCGATTGTCCACGCGTGTGGCGCAACAGAAGAATACTCCTGCAGGATGCTCAAACAGACCGTCCAGCAAGACCGCAGCCGATGAAAGCACCGGAGGCGTAGCCTCCGGGCTACGTTGAGGATGCTTTCAAGGCGAGAACGCCGCTGGCGGGCTGTTTCAGCATCCTGCTATGTCTGGAGAAAATAGAAATGATTGGTAGGTCCAGTTCCGTGACCGATTGCCAGGCTATGGCGAAGGGCTTCGGTGAGATAGGTCTTAGCTGTCTGTACGGCGTCGTTCATGGATTTGCCTCGTGCGAGATGTGCCGCAATTGCCGAGGCGAACGTGCAGCCGGTGCCATGCGTGTGGGGGGTATCGATGAATTCACCCTTGAACACATTGAAGAACCGGCCATCATAGAGCAGATCGGTGGCTCGTTCTGTGGGCAAATGACCGCCCTTGATCAACACATGCTTGCAGCCGAACCCGTGAATGACTTTGGCGGCGAGGCGAGCGTCGGCGAGCGTCTTGATCTCCATGCCGGACAGTTGCTGGGCCTCATGGATGTTCGGCGTGACGAGCAGAGCCAAGGGGAAGAGCTGTGTCTTCACGGCGTCGATCGCCTCCGGCTTGAGCAGTGCATGGCCGGTTTTCGAGATCATGACCGGATCCACCACGAGATTCGTAACATGCTGAGGTTTCAGCAATCTGACGACGACCTCGACGATCGCCGTCGAGGACAGCATCCCGGTCTTCACCGCAGCGACGTCGAAGTCGTCGAACACGGCGTCGATTTGCGCCGCGATGATCGAGGTCGGCAACTCGAAGACGTCAGTGACCTCTTCCGTATTCTGTGCGGTGACGGCGGTGATCACCGACATGGCAAACACGCCGTTGGCCGACATGGCTTTAATATCGGCCTGAATCCCCGCGCCTCCGCTGGAATCAGAGCCAGCGATCGTCAAGACCTGCTTCAATGTATTTGGACTCATTCACTGTCCTGTTCTTAATAAAAATCAGCGCCCATTATAATACTTGCAGGCAAGAACCTGTCTACCAGGGGCTTGCATACCTCAGTCATCATCCCCGTCCTTGTGTGTTGCCAATACACCTCAATCACTATTGGGGGCCTGAACACAGATCACCGTCGATACCTTTAAATAGGTGCGGTAGGCCTAGAGCATTCTCATAGTGCTGTGCAAGG
>JBGPVY010000077.1:0-11373 GCA_041491905.1 Nitrospiraceae bacterium
CTCTAGCGAGATTTATCAGGAGATCTCTCGCTTAAGCCGGGCGGGGAAGGTGATCATCACAAGGGACGTGGGGATCTTCAGCATCAGACAAGCTGCGGTTGTCGGCTAAGCGCCGGGAATGAACATGGCCGCGCCCAGAAAATGGGTTCAGGTCTTGTAATCACACATTTCGCGGCGTGGGGGGGGGATCTGGTCTATTTGGTTTATCTAGTTTTTCTGGTTTATTTGGTTTCTCTGGTTTGGGTCAACAAGAAAGACAAGAAAGACAAGACAGACCCGCGTACCAGATTGACTGCCTCTGTGGGGGCAGAAATAGGGGATATGAGCTAGCCTGGCATGTTGATCACTAGAACTGGCGCCAATGTTGGCTAGAACTGATTCCAGAGCATTTGGTTTGTTACTTCGTGGTGAAAGAGCACTTCCGAAGCCTTCACCATCATGCCGAGTTCTTTAGGAGAACGATCTGCCACCAACTGTTTGAAGCTCGCATACTTCTGCTTGCTGTCCTCGCCGAGGATCTCGGCGATAAACTTCGACGAGTTAAACAGAGCGATCGCATCATTGATGTAACTCGGAAGGAATCGCACGCGGGCGTGTGTCGTCTCGTCCTTTTCCAGTCGCTCCCCTTCAAAGCCGGTCTTGAGCATCGTGTACAGAACGAGGTAGGGGTTGGCATCGGGGGCGACTGAACGCAGTTCGATGCGCGCAGTCTTTTCGTTGGCCATCGGAATGCGGATCATAGAACCGCGATCGATCGCCGAGACCTTGACCTGGTTTGGTGCCTCAAAATGCGGATCCAGACGGCGATACGCATTCACCGACGAGTTAAATACTAGACAAATCTCGGGCGCATGATTCAGGAGTTTGAGAATGAAGTCCCACGCCACATCAGAAAGGCCATCTTTCCCCTTCGCATCGTAGAAGATATTCTTGCCATTCTTGCTCAAGGAGAAGTTGGTGTGCATGCCGGAACCATTGATCCCAACGAATGGCTTCGGAAGGAACGTGGCCGTGTGCCCCATGGATCGAGCCACTTGGCGACAGATCAATTTGTATAGCTGCACATTGTCTGCCGCGCGAACAACATCCGCATAGGAAAAGTTCATTTCGAACTGCGAGGGCGCGACCTCTGGATGATCTTTTTCGTTCTTGAAGCCTAGTGCACGCTGTGCCTCCGCCGACTTATCAATGAACTGGCGAAGCGTGTCCATCGGAAGCGAGTGATAGTACCCGCCCGTTGAGATGAGTTGAAACCCATTCTCCCCGTAGCGTTGCTCGGCGTTCTGCCCTTCCACGAGGAAGCCTTCTATTTCGCTGGCAGCATGCGCGGTCATACCCTGTTTTTTCTTGAGACTCTTGGTATACGATTTCAGCATGCCACGGAAGTCGCTATGATACGGCGTACGATCAGCGTTTAAAACGGATGCGAAGAAGGTCACCTTGCCTGCCCCAATGACGTCGGCCGGAAAGTAGCGGATGGACGACCAGTCAACTTCAAGACGTAGGTCCGACTCATGTTGCGGCGTGAACCCACGGATAGACGACCCGTCAAAGGTAAGATTTCCCAGGGACTCCAGAAGGAACTTCTTGTCGTAATCGAGCATGTGAAGACGTCCTTCAATATCCGAGAAACACAATGTTACGGCCTTGATCTGCTTCTCCTTTTTAAGCCACGCTGTATATTCCTGCTCCAGCTCTTGTGCGCTGGCCTTCTCGGCGCGCTGCGCCGCCTTTAGATTCATCTCTTCAAGCTCCTCATACGGTATCTCGAGGAAGGACTTCAGGTCAGCAGATTTATCTTTAGCCATGGTTCCTTTAATAGGCTCTTGGCACGACAGTGTGGGCCTGGATACCCAAGGAGCAATTACCGGGTGCGGACTTAGTCTGTCACACCTCTTCTGGGCGTGCAAGGGTTTGCGATGCGGCGTATCGAGCACACTCAACGGAAAAGCCGAAGCTCCGTGATCATACACCTGGGACGGACAGGCAAGGGATAGCTGTGCGGGCTGTGGCCAGAGGATGCAGCCCGTGACGGTGACCACACCGGAAGTAGAATGAAAGTCAGCAAAGGATTTGGAGTCAAGAATGAGTATTGACTTATGAGAACCACAGGGAAAACATCGAAACCATTTCGCGGCGCGTAGCGAGGAGCTGGTTCATCTCGTTTGTTGGGTTTGTTTAATTGGTTTGCGGCACGAAATGAACAAGATAAACCAGACCAACTAGATAAACTTCCCTGCCTCCCCTCACACAGCGATAGACCGATCTCACATGATGAAGTAGAATGTCCCGGTTTCCTCATCCAAAAATTTAACCTTCAGGGTCGTCGAGAAAAACTCATTCTGCTGGAACACAGGGTCGAGAGCCTGAAGGAGGATGCGTGATGAATCACGAATGATACGGAAAGGGCGGGCGTATTCGTTTCCCGCCGAGAGGAGGGATCATGGTGATGCTGCCGGTTAAGATCTCATTACGGCATCGAGGGAAAGTCTTGGGGCTGGACCGCGAGGCGGAAACGATGACGCTGCTCGGCCCGACAGGCGAACCGCTGGGGGCGGTGTCATGGGATGCCGTTATAGATTTCATTCAGGGCTATGTCAATGAGGCCCAATCCCATCGAGCAGTCCGAAATTACCCCCGCAGTCGTCTCGCGGCGAAGGTTCGGCTGTTGACAGCGGACCACAAACACCTCGACAGTGTCACCTGCGAGATAGGCGGAGGTGGGGTCTTCATCGAGACCCATCAGCCGCCGCAGTTAGGGACGGCCCTCGCGCTGGAACTTGTCCTGCCGGACGATCCGACCTCGCCGATCAACGCACAAGGCAACGTAGCCTGGATCCGGCCTAGGGAGGAGCATTATGTATTCTTTCCGGGGATGGGTGTCCAGTTCACCGAGATTTCCAAGGAAGGACGGGCGCGCCTTTTGGCCATGGTTAAGGACCTCGATCATGCGCGTCAGGGGGGTTGAGCCCCTCCTTCTAAAAGGTGAGCGAAGCCCGAACTAATTCTATCGGAGGAATGGGAAAGAAATCGGTGTTAGGCCCCATTTGCGGCGCGTTACGGGGATCTGGTCTATCCGGTTTCTTTGGTCTGTCTCGGTTGTTTGGTTCCATGAACGAGAGAGACAAGACAGACCCGCGCATTAGATAAACTGCCTCTGAATCGTCCTCCCCTCACTTCACATAAGGCTCCCGCAAGCGCTCATAGGTCTGGAGTGGCACCTCCGCGTGACGGAGGCGATCCCTCACCCACCGGTACCCGACTGGCACCTTCTGATCCAAAAGGTCCACAGAGCCCTCTTGCCGGCTCCACCGCACCACCCCTGGCTGTCTCCCAGTCCGGCTGTACCGCTCGCCTGCCAAATCGGTCACTTCCGCCTCCAGCGCCTCGGCCACGGCCTTCAGCCCCAGCGGAATCAGCGCTTGGATCAGAGCCACTCGGGAAGAAAAAGGTGTCAGGAACCATTGTTTGAATTGACGGCGGTGAGCTGAGGATCGCGCAGTGAAACTTTGGTGCGACCTTGCGAGAACGATGGCGGACGAAGAAGGAGCTGCTGAACAATGGTTCCTGACACCTTTTTCTATCCCCAGCCGCTTCGTCAATTTTCAACTAATGCTGGCACACTTTCGGAGAGTCCGACAAGATGAACGGCGTACGCGGCTCCAGACCTATTAAGTGAATAAAGCGTGCCTGTTCCCCGCCTGGAGCGGCTGAAAGGAGTCCCATGTGGTTGTTAGTCATTGTTCTCCTGAGTAATGTGCCGGGATTCGATAAAATGATAAAGCTGGAGACGTATGCCACGTCTGAGGAATGCCAGATTGAACGAAATCGCATCGGCTATGAGATGGCAGCAGCGTATCCAAATGACCGTGATTTTGTTATTGCCTGTCAATTGAGTACGACTGAGTACAATGCACGACTCTTAAGAGCAGCTGAAGGGAGTAAGGCTCCTGTCCTTGGAGCCTGGCAACCCGTCGCATACAGGTAGGAGTTGCAGCTGACTGCCTGCACTCCTCGATAACCTTCGGCAGAGCGTCAGGCTTCGCTTAGCGGATTCGATGAACCGTCCCGCCTCGAAGGGGGCAACGACCACAGCAGATGAGTCAGCGCTTTTGATTCGTGTCTAGCCAATTCTTGGAACTGCACACCGAATGCGGAGCCCCTTACCCAACGCACGATCGCGCTGGGGATATAAATGGGGGGCGCTTGGCGAGGCCGAATCTGAAGGTGAATCGCTGTATCGATAGGCATGGGAATCGGGCTCCCCACCCGACACCCTCCCAGGGAGAGGTCTAGCACAACACCCTCTTCGCCCTGCACTGTATCAGTGGAAAAGACCCCTTGGAAATTGACGGAGTAACGCCGGTGATTGCGTTGTTCAACGGTAGGCTCCATATGACCCTCCTTATATTCTTAATTATAAGAGGGCCGGGATTGGCGGTCGAGGAAAATATTCTTATGCGTGAAAGATAAAGGTGTCAGGAACCATTTCGCGGTGCGTGGCGGGGATCTGGTTTCTCTAGTTTCTTTAGATCTGCTCAACAAGAGAAACACGCTAAACCGAACAAACTAGAAAACCCCACTTGACCTCACCGACCCCGGTTCAACTCTCGCCCACCGGCGCTTGCTAATTGGAACGCGCTGGTTCGAATAGGGACCTGACGCCGACGAGGTAGACCTTGCCGGCGTCGCCAAATGTCAGTTCGCGCGTCCAGCAGGCTTCCACTAACTTGACTGTTTTCTCCTCCTCTGTAGACAAAGGCGTGTGCACTTCAAACACTTGTCTCCTCTCCGGGGGCTCAGGCATTAAGAGCAAGAATCCTCCCGGGCTGGTATTGAGAGAAAGTGCGTGCCCATCAGAGAATTCGACGATCTCGTAACCAGCGACTTGCGCAAGCTGGTAAAAACATGACTGTATCTTCAGTACACGCGTGCCTCCCCTGCGATCAGGATTGGCCGACTCTTCTATTTTTGACGGGATCTTTGAGGGAGTCACATATGGCCTTGCTGTGATGCGAGGGCACCCCGTTTGGTCACGTCCGTCCGCATCTGTCACAGAACGAGACGCCGACGCCCTCACCCTCCTTTATGAATTCGCAGGGAACAGGGTGCCCGTTGTCTGCATCTTGGGTGCCGTCATCCGGACGTGCGCCTGTTGATGCCTGTCCTTCTCCGCGGACCCGATCTCTTCCAGAACGATGACGATTCGAGAATCTCGGCTCACAGCTCGATTGGGATTTCCGAATCCACGGAACAGGAATCTTCGCCCAAATTCAGACACGACTCGACTCATTTCGGACGGTTCCCAGATATTTGCCTCGAGGCGTTCATCGAGGCTTTGTTGGATTTGTTTACGAAGTTCGAGTAGTGGTGTGGGAAGCACGATCAATCCTGATTCTGTCACCGCCTGGCCGATGTTCCGTATCAATTCGTGGACCCGACGATTCACATACTGCAGCTGCAGCTAGAGCGAGAAGACAAGGATCCCTGGGCTCGACTGCCCCGAGACCATATTATTCTCGCTATGGCCAGAGCAAACGAATGCTGTGCCCACTTCTGTCATGATATTCATACGTCCACCTCAGACGACTCTATAATGGATGACTGGACAGCACGTTGTAACGTACCACACTGCGTGGGATAAGGTTCGCCGGACAGGTCCCGGAAAAGCAGAGCAACGGGCGACGACGTTCCATCAGCAGAGACTCGCGGTAAGATGCAAACCTACTCAGGACGTGTCACAGGGGCACAGAAATTACCAATTCGTCGAAAGAATGGCAATTCCTCTAAAGGGTTATATGTTAAATGTTTATGCGTGGTCCTCGATGAGACAACGAGGATCAAGGACAGACGGGACGTATTGCAAAATCAACTGGTTGTGATTCAACTATCAGGAGCTGCTCGTCACCAAAACCGTCACATCGGGTATTGAGCAGAACGGGATATGAGAAGAAAAGGGCTCGCAGGCGTCTCTCACTGGTGGCTCTCACCTAGCCCGCATTATTCATGAATGCTTCTGCTGCAATCGCCGATCCGCTGCTACGACGAGCCTCCGGCCAGCGGGCTCGCCCCTCGGACCCTCACCGTACTACACGAGTACGCATCGGGTTCTCAGGGCTCCGCGCGCTGGTCTCGCGACGCGACTCAGCGATTTCGCAACGAATCGTCATAAATAATGCGGGCTTGCCTTCCAAGATCGATGAGGAACCTGCTATATTATTCTCTCACCTGTTTCGAGGGCACCCATGGACATGTTGATGATCGTGTTTCGTACGTCACTGAAAGAACGCGTGCATGAGTTATTGCTGACGTGCGGAGTCATGGCCTACACCGAATTTCCCGAGACGGTTGGGACCGGACAATCGGGATCGACTGAAGGGATCTCGTTCTATGCAGGGGGGAACAGTGTGATCCTGGTCTCGCTGGAACCAGCTCAACGTGACAAGGTCGCCAGCGCTGTCATGGCCTGGTGTGCAGAGGCGAAGCACTCAGGATGGGTCAAACCAGCCATACGGGTATTTTCCTGGCCTTGCACACAGCTCACTTAGCAGGATGCTGAACAAGTCCGCCAGCGCCACAGGCCGTTATTTGGTTTGTTTGGTTTGTCTCGTTTGTTTGGTTGAACGAAACTAACCAGATTAACTAGAGAAACCAGATGAACCAGACAGACCACACACGAAGTGGACGGTCTTTTGAGCATCTTGCTAAGACTTGTCCTAGAATCCCTCAATAACAAATCGCCATCCTCTGCGAGGCTCGCATGGCACGGCGCACCCAGGCTCAGCTGCAACAGACCTATCGAGAACAAGCGCTCAAAATGTTTCCCTGGATATGTGCGCACTGCGGACGCGAATTTGACGGCAAGAAGCTGAGCCAGCTCACGGTCCATCACAAGGACCACAACCACGACAACAATCCGGCCGACGGAAGCAACTGGGAGTTGCTCTGTCTCTACTGCCACGACAATGAGCACCAGCGGAATCAGGTGGCTGACACGTCTGGTGAGGCGCCGCCGGGCCGGGAGCAAGATCGACCTTCGACCTTCACGCCCTTCGCCCATCTCGTTGACTTGCTCAAGCGCAACACATAACCGTCCTCTGGATCGTCGATCGCGGTTTTCTGGGTTAATCTGGTTTATCTGGTTTGTTTTGTTCATCTGGTTGGTCTAGTTCAACTAAACAAACCAAATAGACCAAATAAACAAGAGAAACCAGCCGGTTCTCGCATGTCGCACGCTTCACGCGCCATGGTCTTTCGCACTGCGTGAGGAGCTTCCGTGGATTGACTTCCTCCCCTGCCCGCTGTACAGGTTGCACCATCATTCTCCTTCGCCCAATACCCCGTAGCTTGCTGCGGGGATGAAGGCGAGGGGAACCCTCCAGAGCCTTGGCGAAGGAGGGTAGCGGCTTCGGAGAATTTCGCGGGATACCCCGCAGCTTGCTGCGGGGAGCTTCATTCGGACAAGGCGTTCTCACGCTTCGTCCATCACTGAGAGGGCACATCATGAAGAACGTGGAGCTGACCGTCGAAGGGACAACATTGACGATCAAGGTCGATCTGTCCAAAGAGTTCGGACCCTCTGCTTCGGGGAAGACCACCATCATTGCCTCGACGGAAGGAAATGTGACCATTCCAAACCGCGAGGAAAAAGTCGGGCTGAACGTGTACCGGAAGAAGTGACTGGGGCATCGCAGGGAAAACCAGTCTTGGTGACTCATTGAACAAGAGATATCGGGAAAGGTACACAAAAGGCACGTGAGCAATATAGCCAAGTTCGACGTGATCCGCCTCTACCTGCGCCAGCAGTTTCCCAAACATCACATCACCGATTTCCAGGAAGGAACCAGTCGCGCACAGGTCTTCCGTGTCGATGGGCCGCATGGTCACCCCCTCCATTACGCTGTCATCGGGTTTGACTTTCTCCTCGATCAGACGGCTGAAGGCCTTCAGCAGGTTCTCGTGTCATCCGGCCTGGGAGATAAGCTGAAGGAAGCCGGAGCCTCACCTGTGATGGTCTCAAGGACAGGGTTCAGCACTGAAGGCAGTATTGCCATAGCGTGATCATAAATGAGGCACGCCACTCCATCGCGCGCGTGACATCCAACGCACGTCGACGGGCCCAGTGTGTGTTGCTTCGGTCAGAACGGCCTAAGCGCGGGCTTAATTAGCCCCTTCTCTTGGCAACCTTGGCGGCGCGCTTTTCCTTCATCGTCATGGCTGGTTTCTTCTTGGTCGCTTTCTTCTGTGTCATGCCCTTAGCCATTGAGTGTCTCCTCTGATGTATGGATGAGTAATATCGCACCGCGACGCAATCGCCGCCCCCCACTTCATACCCCAATTACGAAAAAAAAGGAATGGGGCATGTGAAGTTCTCTCGTCGATTGACTTCGCTTCCTACCCACTCTTCATGTCATTGACGTGGCGACATGAGTGGCCTTTTAGGGACTGCTGAAAAACTATTTGGGCACGATCAAGTTTTGATGGTCCGCACATGTGGCACAACAGGAGAACCGTCCCGCGGGATGCTCGAAAAGGCCGACCACTTCGTGTGTGGCCTGTCTGGTTCATCTGGTTTCTCTAGTTAATCTGGTTAGTTTCGTTCAACCAAACAAACGAGACAAACCAAACAAACCAAATAACGGCCTGTGGCGCTGGCGGACTTGTTCAGCATCCTGCTAAGATGCGCTGCCCGCAATCTCCTGATAGTAGGATTCCAGCATGACCTTGCGGGCTGGTTCAACAAGCACCAACTGGCGTTGATCCAAGGTGTTGGCGCAATACAGATAGACCCCCTCCTCTGCGTGACCGAGTTCGATATGTAGCTGGCGGCCGTCTGGCTCTTGGCACGTGGTCTCTTTGAGGAGATGCTTATCGTGGAGCTGTTCCCATACGCGCTGTGCCGAAGGCCAATGGTTCTCATAGAGCGGCAGGTCCGGATCGGTTAAACCAGTTTTCAGCGTGGCTCGATCAAACGGACGGCCTTCGTCCGGCTCGGGCGATTCATCCCAGAGAAGCTGACCTGACGCTCCCCTCCCCAACACATAGAACGGTCCATCGTCGGCAATTTCTTCGACAAGACGGTATCGAATCAATTCCGGCTGCTCAATCAGGCCCAGACCTCGTGCAGCCAAGGCCCGTTGCAGCGGGACTCTTCTTGCCAACTGGCGGGTTTTCTCAAACACGATCATGCGCCCCTGTGCAGAGAGCAGGGCGCGCACGCGATCGAGCCTGGCGTCGATCCCCGTCCGCCGCTCAAAGTCTGCTTGCTGTTGCCTCTCGACGGCACGCTCGAAGGTGTTCCACCTACAACTGGGAATGCCCGGGTCCTGTTCAGCTTGTACGAGGGTATGCGTGGTGAGGATCAAATCAAAAGAGCGAGGGGGAGTCGTGTGATCGAGATCGAGACATTCAAACTGCACGTTGGTCAGACCAAATACCTTCGCTTGTTCTTGCGCTCGCGCGATCGAGGCAGGTGAGCGATCGATCCCAATAAAAGTCTTGTCGGGATGCTGCCTCGCATAGAAGGTCGTGAGGATGCCGACCCCGCAGCCCACATCCAGTATGGACCGGGCTCCACTGATGCGATCTGCCACGCGCGATCCGATGGCCAGATAATAGTCGTACTGTTGGCTACAGAGGACCGGCAGGATATTCGGATGGGCGGTGGCATCGTAGAACGAAACCTCGTCGGCAGAGGATCCGCCACGCTTCTGCTCCAGCTGCCGATGCAATGCTGTGATCTCGGCCGGTGAGAGCGTCTCCCGCTGCCACTGGAAATAGGTCTCATCCGACGTGAATTGCCGGAGGCCCCATCCGGCCAAGTGCGAATGGAGCGACTGCAACAGTGAGTCGTTGATCATTGATCCAACCTCGGCACGCTGCTCAAACCGTTTTCCAGCGAGGCCGCAAGGAGTGCGAACCACGAGGCGTACGCGGTGAGGGTACGTCGAGTGGTTCGAGCGACTGAGAACGAAGCTGGAGAACGGTTTCAGCAGGCGACTACGGCCTCTTGAGCATGATCGCGTCAAAATACGTCTCCGGCACCGGATGCGGGTAACGTAGTTGCCCCGACCCAAAGGCGACATACTTTTCGCAAGTCAATTGCTCAAGGCCGATCGGACCCTTGGCATGGAGACGCGAACCACTGAGTCCGATATCGGCGCCCATACCGTAGCTATCACCGGCATTGAGCCGGGACGACGCATTGACGAATACCGCGCTGGCATCCACTTCGCGCGTGAACCGCAAGGCCGACTCATACCGCGTGGTCGCAATGACGGCGGTGAGACAGGGGCCATGCGCCACGATGTGCGCCAAGGCCTCGTCTATGTCCGCGACCATTTTGACGGCCAACACGGACGACTGGAATTGGGTGTGCCAATCCTCTTCCTTTGCCGACACGATCGAGGCATGCCCAGTCATTGCCATTTGTCCCATGAGTGCCATGGTCTTCGGACAGGCCCGCACCTCAATCTTAAATTCTTCGAGCATGCGGTTGATTAGCGGAGGCAAGAACTGTCGCCCAATCACCTGTTGCACGAGCAGCGTATCGAGCGAGTTCGATGCCATGGCCTTCTGGACCTTGGAGTTAATCGCCACGTTTTGAGCCATCGGTATATCGGTGTCAGCATCCACATACATATGCGTGATCCCCCCGTCGTAGCAAAGCACCGGCATTTTCGCCTGTTCAATCACTGCTTTGCGGAGGCCGGCTCCGCCACGCGGGATAATCGCATCGAGAATTTTGCCGGACCGAATCAGCTCGACCGCCACCTCTTTTTCCGGACGTTCGATGATGATCCATGCGCCGGCCGGCACCCCATTCTGTTCCGCCGCTTCGCGCAATCCGGTTCCGATGGCCTGCTGTGTCAGACCCCACTCCGGCGCGCCACGAAAGACACACAGGTTACCCGACTTGAAGCAGAGCGCGATCGACTCCACCGTAATGAGCGGGCTCAGTTCTGAAACGACGCCGATCACCCCGATCGGGACGCGGACACGGCTGACTTGCAACCCGTCCGGACGTTCCCATCGTGCGGTGACTGCACCGACCGGATCGGAAAGGTCCGCGATCATGCGGAGACGATCCACCATCTCCTTGATATCGCCCGCCGTCATGCGCAGGCGAGCCACGGCGGCTTTCATCCGGTCTTTCATGACGTCAGCCTCAAAGGACTTCCCGACCGCATCCACATCCTTCTCGTTCGCCGCCAGAATCTTTTCTTCGTCAGCCGCTACTCGATCCGCCATCGCGCGCAAGGCTTTCTCTTTGGCAGGCCCAGATAATAGCGCGAGTGTTCGCGCCATAATGCGACACTCTTTCAATAGCTTATCAAGATAAATCTTAACTGGAGCTTCAGGCATCATACCCCC
>JBGPVY010000059.1:0-13828 GCA_041491905.1 Nitrospiraceae bacterium
CCGCGTCCGAGAGTTCGTCCACGAGTTGTTGATCGACTGGCTTGCCGCAGGCATCGATCCCGCGAAAGCCACGGTGTTCGTGCAATCGCGTATCCAGGAACATGCCGTCTTGCATCTCTTGTTCTCCATGATAATTCCTGTCGCCTGGCTGGAACGGAATCCGACCTATAAGGAAAAATGGGAAGAGATGAAGGACCGCGATCTGAGCACCTACGGATTTCTCGGCTATCCGGTCCTCCAAGCCGCGGATATCCTCATCTACAAGCCTGACTTCGTGCCGGTGGGGAAAGACCAGCTGCCGCACCTTGAGCTCACCAGGGAACTAGCCCGCCGGTTCAATAGCCTGTACGGGCCGGTGTTCCCTGAGCCGCTGGCGCGACTCACTAAGTTCCCGAAAGTGCTCGGCACGGATGGCCGGAAGATGAGCAAGAGCTACGGGAACACGATCAACCTGTCCGACCCCGAACCAGTCGTGCGACAGAAACTCAAGACGATGGTCACCGATCCCGCCCGAGTCCGACGACACGACCCCGGAAATCCGGACCTCTGTCCGGTGTATGATTATCACAAGATCTTTTCATTGCCGATGATTCAGGAACAGATTAATACCGAATGCCGGACAGCCGCCATCGGCTGTATCGATTGCAAAAAACTCGTCGCCGATCGAATCGTCGAACGCCTGACGCCGATGTGGGACGCGCGCGCGCGCCTGAGTAAAGATCCCGCGCGCCTGAACGACATCGTGACAGAGGGCAGCCGCCGGGCCGGCGAGGTCGCCAAAGCGACGCTCCATGAGGTAACCGAGGCGATGAAGATCTAGCCCGCATTATTCATGCCGCGAGTAGACGTACAATGACTGCACTGGCGCTGGCCTTCATCCTACTGGGAGCGAACTGGAGCACCGCATGGGCAGCCGATCCACCCTGCGACAAGTACCCCGTCGCCAAACAGACCACATGTGCGGAGACCTGGAAGGCGCTGAACCAGGAAGACGGCCCCTCGATCGCGCAATTCGGGCTGGACCAGCTGAAGCGTCGCGAGGAAGGCAAAATCAACGCCGAGCAACACCTCGGAGAAAACATGGCCTTCATTAAGCAGTCCACCGAAAAGCGCCTTGAGCGGCTCCGCGCTCGAATGGAAAAAGAATAGGCCTCACAAGTCTTCCGCCTTCGATTGCCCCAACACACGCCCAGCCGAGTTCAGCAAATCCCGTCCCACGATGATCGGCGCCTTGAAGTGAACGGCAAGCGCGATCGAATCGGACGCCCGGCTATCAAACGTCTTCACCTGATCCTGCACAGCAACGGTCAACGCACCATAATAGGTACCACCTTTTAGCGTGATGACGGTTCGCAACACTTTCCCGCCATAGGCATCCAAGATCGTGTGCATCAAATCGTGAGAGAGGGGGCGAGAGAGCTTCTCGCCGTTCAACGCACCTTGAATCGACAGCGCGACTGTCAGATCGACGAAAATCGGGATGGCCTTGCCTTCGGCCAGCAAGAGCACCACAGCGCCGTGATCGGAGATGCGAATCTGTACATCCGTGATCATGACCTGCTCCGAGGTTGCCGGTGAAGATTCGCCTGCTTGCGCAATCGGCAGCGCGAGCGCGCCGAGAAAACAGATTGAGAGGACGAACCGCTTGCATGCCATCATGGTCACCTCCCCTGCCGGTCAGACACGGACAAACTGATTCGTCTCTTTCTCCAACCCGATTTCGGTCTCCGGTCCATGCCCCGTCACCACGATCGTGGCATCCTCCAAGGTGTACAACCGCTCTCGAATGGATTGCTCGATGGCTTCGAAGTCTCCGCCCCAGAGATCGGTGCGCCCGATGCTGCCGCGAAAGAGTGTGTCGCCGGCCAAGACCACGTTGTCGATCGGGAAATGAAAACTCATGGACCCAGGGGTGTGGCCGGGCGTATGGAGTGCGACAGCAGAGACCTGGCCGACCAGCAGCTTCTCCTCATCCTTGAGCCAGTAGTCGGGCATCGGAACAGGCACGTAGGCAACGCCGAACATCCGGCATTGCATCTCCAGATTCTCCCAGAGTGTACGATCGTCCTGATGCAGGCACAGGATCGCTCCCGTCGCGTTCTTCATGTTACCGGATGCCAGGAAATGGTCGAAGTGGGCATGGGTGTGAAGAATATGCGTGACCGTCAGTCCCAGTTGCTGCACCTCGTGCAAGATCCGCTCGTGCGCCCCACCGGGATCGACGACGATGGCCTGCTTCGTCACTGGATCGCCAATGATCGAACAATTGCAACCAAGGGGCGGGACGGAAAAGGTTTTTCGGATGACGTCCGGCATTATGGACGCATGCTACAGCCCAAGCCCATCAGGGCGCAAGCGGAGTAGCGCGCGACAAGCGCGAGGAGCGAGACTCGCGTGACGGGCGAAGGTTCGAGGCTTTCAGAACTTCGAACCCAGAACTTAGAACTTCGGATCGGCCAGTCGCGCTTTTCCCGCCAGTCTCGCCCTCATTGTTTGAGTCAGGCATCGGCGACTGCAGCAGAAGCGCTCATGAATAATGCGGGCTGGGAACGGTCATTTCATGGAATCCGGCGTGGACAAGTTGGGGCGAAGCGTGGATAATCCGAAAAATAAGATGGAGGGACGTGACGTGCACGATAAGACTCAATCGAGCCAGTGGCCTTTGTGGATCGGAGCGATCGCGCTCTGTTTTTTAACCACCAGTTGCAAGCCTGACGACTCGCCGTTCAAAGCGGAAAACGAGTCGCTCCGCAAGCAACTGGCCAAGCAGGAGTCGGTGGTCACCTCGCTGCAGGACGGGAACAAGGTCATGCAGCAACAGATCGATCTGCTGAACCAGGAGCTGCGCGACGCGAAGAAATCGGCCGAGAGCGCCAAGGCCGATGCCAAAGCCGCCGCCGACAATTTGGCGATACAAGCAGCCCAGGCAAAAAAGTTGAGTGCCGACGTTCAAAAAACCGCAGCGGCCCAAGCGGCGCAGAATATTTACGTCGAGGAGAAAGGGACTCAAACTGAGGACCTCCCCCGCCCATTGAGCAGCGTCGCCAAGATTGCTGAGGACGCTCTCAGTCGCAATGGGTACCACATCAAAGTGAGTATCAAGACCGATCAGAAGGCGGTCTACGTGACAGAGCGAAAAGTCTCCCCCCCTGCCTCGCTTGAAGTCGCCGGCTCACGGAATCAATTCGTGTTGTCGCTTCATGCACTCCCCTCGAATGTCACCAGGCTCAGCGTCAAGGCCGACTTCGAAAAACTGGCTCAGGGTGGACGCATCCTCAGCGTGAGCGCGGAGGAGGTTGCGGAAATTGAACGGAGCCTCATCCGGGAAATCAACAAGACCCTGGCCTCCCCCAGCAAGACCTGATGCGGCGTGATTGCGCATGGTCCGCACCCGCGCTTTCTCTCCTTATCATCATGGGAAGCGCACAAGACGCGGGGGCTGGATCGAAGCCCTCACCAGAACTGGCCCGCCATTTGACCGGGATCGCGAGGCTGGCCCAGCCGTCGCCGATGGTCACCATCCCAGCCGGTCCGTTCTTGCTCGGCAGCAAGCGAGTGGATGACGATCCCTATGGAAACTGGACACAGTTCGACGACACGGAACTCCCTCAACATCGAGTCTGGCTGGATACCTACGTGATGGATCGCGATGAAGTGAACCTCGGGGAATACCTGGCATTCTTACGACAGCAGAAGCTCCATCCATCGGACGAGCTGCAGAAACTGATCTGGCACGTGATCACGATCCACTCCGTCTCGGACCAGACCTTGAGCCGGTGGCCTGCGCTCTATGTCACATGGGCCGAGGCGAAAGATCTGTGCGTGGCAAAGAGCACACGACTTCCGACCGAGGCTGAATGGGAAAAAGCGGCGCGAGGATCCGAAGGCGGTCTATTCCCCTGGGGTACAACCGCCCCCGACCCCGCACTCGCCATGTTCGGCCAGCACCACGTCCATGAGATCCCTATTCTCGCGGCAGTGGATTCGCATGAGGCAGGCAAGAGCCCTTTTGGCCTTCACCATATGGCGGGAAACGTCGCCGAATGGGTGCAGGACTGGTTCGGGTTCGACTACTACGCCTACATGCCTGAACGGAATCCCCCGGGACCGACGAACGGGCGCTACAAAAGCGTTCGTGGCGGCTCATGGAAGAGCAATCCGATCATGCTCCGAACGGCGACCCGTGGCGGCTCAGTACCGGATCAACGTTCGGCTACGATCGGCTTTCGCTGCGCACAATCATCGACCTCCACTGCCCCGTAAACCCCCGCAACAAAGTTCCCTTTGCTTGGTGAGGCGCGAACCTCGTGCTAGCATTTCACTCCTATGGCTCTGTCAACCAGCGTGCACGATCTCCGCACCCTCATTCGCTCCTGCCACCCGCTGATTGTCATCGAGACGGTGGAGGAGGAGCGAGTACTGGCGTTACTACAATCAGTTGCCGCTCAGGAACGCATGCCGCTGTTCGAATGGTCCATCACAAGAGGACTCACCCGGCACGACGACGGCCCCACCCTTAGCCGAATAACGGCCACCCCGCTTGCAGTCCTTCAACATTTGCAAGGCCTTACAGTCGAGGCGGTCTTCTGGCTCAAGGACCTCGCGCCGCATCTACAAGATCCAGCGGTCGCCCGCCAACTTCGAGAAGTCGCGGCAAACTACGATCACTCACGTTCCACCTGCGTGCTCACCGGCCAACCCATTACCCTGCCGCTCGATATTGAAAAAATCGTCGTCCGGCTCGACCTCCAACTACCGGATCGAGACGAACTCCAATCCATGCTTCAGAGCGTCCTGCAGTCGCTCGGCCCCAGGACCTCGCCCCGTCGCCTACGGTCAACCACCGTCGTGCAAAGCATCCTCAGCTCCATCAGCGACTCCAATACGGCAAACCAGTGTCCTTCGGCCAACGAGCGTGACGCCATCCTCCGCGCCTTGCAGGGACTGACCCTCCATCAGGCCCGGCAAGTCATCACGCAATGCGTCGTCGAAGACGGCACACTCTCCGCCGATGACGTGCAGAAGATCCTGAAGCGAAAGGTGCAGGCAATCAAGGATGGAGGTCTGCTTGAATACTATCCGCTTGAAGACAACCGGTTCGAGTTGGGCGGATTCGTCAATCTGAAATCCTGGCTGGAACGTGCGAAAGTCGGTTTTACCGCGGAAGCCAAGGCACTCAATCTCACGCCCCCACGCGGCATCATGCTCGTGGGCGTGCCGGGCTGCGGTAAATCGCTGGCCGCTAAGGCCATCGCGCGGGAATGGCAGCTTCCGCTCCTCAAGCTCGACGCAGGCCGGTTGTTCGATAAATTCGTCGGTGAATCGGAGAAGAACTTCCGCAAGGCGATCGAGATGGCTGAGTCGCTTTCGCCCATCGTCCTCTGGATTGATGAAATCGAGAAGGCGATGGTCGCAGGGAGCGGAAGCGGCGAGGCCGATGCAGGCTTGAGCCGCCGGCTGTTCGGTGCATTTCTTACGTGGCTTCAGGAGAAGAAACAAGAGGTTTTCGTCGTGGCCACCGCCAATAATCTTTCGTTGCTTCCCCCCGAACTCCTTCGCAAAGGCCGATTCGATGAAATCTTTTTTGTGGACCTGCCGGACGACAGCGAGCGGGAATCCATCTGGAAGATTCACCTGGGTCTTCGGAAGCAGGACATGAAAAAGTTCGATCTGCTCAAGATCGTCAGCGCCAGCGACGGCTTCAGCGGCTCGGAAATCGAACAGGCGGTAGTGGCAGCCCTCTATCGCGCACTCCACCAAAATACACCGCTGACGACCGATCTGTTGATTGAAGAATTGACCAACACTGTGCCGCTCTCCGTCACCAGGCGTGAAGACATCGATCAGCTCCGGGAGACGGCCCACGGCCGGTTTGTCAACGTACGGTGAAGCCGATGCGATTTCTCTTCATCATGGCCACTATCGCGATCGTGACGCTCGTGGGCTGTACCACGCCACCGGCGAAACGCCCCCGCACATCGGCACCGGTCGAACAGCCTCGCGCATCGGCACCGGTCGAACGCCCTCGCGCATCGGAACCGGAAGCGCGTCCCTGTTGTCGATCCGTCGAGCGCGCGCCGAGCCGGACCGCGATCGTGCGGACAGCGGCCAAACTCGTGGGCTCCACAACGATTGAGAGCAACGGCCGGCGCATCGCCTATGACTGCGCCGGGGTGACCCGCGCGGTTTTTCTCAAACACGGGATCGATCTCTATGGCGGTGAACCGAGCGACCCTCGCGCCAACGGCGTTCGCCTCATCCATGCGCACATACGGCAACAAGGCACATTCCACCAGGGACCGGTTGTCCGCCCCGGCGATCTCGTCTTCTTCAACAATACATGGGACTACAACGGAGATGGCAAGGCGAACGACCCACTGACGCACATCGGGATCGTCGAGCGGCAGGAGCCGGATGGCACCGTGGTCTTCATCAGTCGCGTGGCCGGCGCCGTCGAACGCTACCGCATGAATCTCGCCCTGCCCCACGTCCACAAAACCGCCGATGGCCGAACCCTCAACGACTATCTTCGCCGCAAGGACGTCATCGACCCAGCCAATACCAGCTACCTCACGGGGGAGCTGTTTGCGCAGTTCGCCACTCGGGTGGGATACTAGCAGGATGCTGTAAAAGCTTGCTGGTCTGTTTGGTTTTTTGGTTGAACGAAACTAACCAGACAAACCAAACAATTGTTGACATATGCTGGCGGCCTTTTTCAACAGCTTGCTACAGTGCACGGCTGAATATGCCGATATTTAAACTATGACGGATATCGACCTCCCGACCGAGTACCAGGGGTCACCATTTTTTCAATAACCTGCTAGAGTTATTTTATGGCGTCTGTATCGCAGAAGACCTCGACCAGGAAATCCTGCCCTCTCCGCAAGAGGATCCTCGACGTGCGGAGCAGCCTCTTGAGTCTCCATAAGGCTCTCATCCTGGCAGAGCAAGTGACCTACGAACGCATCAATGGCCGTGTCGCGTCAACCAGCCAACTGCTGCAATTGGTGTTGACCGATCCTTGGTTTACCTGGCTTCACCCCTTATCTCAGCTGGTGGTTCGTATCGATGAACTCTTGGATGACGAGTCCGAACTATCGCTTGTTGAGGTGGAGCACTTTCTAATGGAAGCCCGAGCCCTCATCCGTCCTTCGGAGGAAGGCGACGGTTTCGAACGGAGTTACTACGAAGCCCTTCAGCGGGAGCCCGACGTCATCTTCGCCCACGTCGAAGTGAAGAGACTCCTAACCAAGATCGCCGCGTAAGCTCCCTAACATTCCTAAAAACACGAAGGCGATCGGCCCATAAGGATCGATCGCCTTGTTTCGAGTGTATATTGCCCACGTGACGCTATCGGTTAGTTTTTCTAGTTTTTGTCGCCACCCTCCGGCTTGTCCTTGTGCTTGCCTTTGCCTTTATGTTTCCCCTTCATTACTTTCTTACCCTCAGCCTTCGGCGCTTCCGCAGCCGGAGCTGGGGCGGGAGCTGTGACCGCCGGGGCTGGGGCGGGAGCTGGTACCGGGGCTGGAGCGGGCGTTTCAGCGAACACGCTGGTGAACGCCAATAGGACTGCGGCTGCCGTTAACGTCGATACTGTTTTGATCATGTTGATCCTCCCTTGATTGGTGTGTGTTGCGGAGGGGGTTACCCCCGCCTATCGTAAGTATCTCACGCAAGCAGGATGCCACGAACTGGCCTGACTTTTACCATAATATCGTGAGCAAATGCGCGGTTATTCTGAAGGTCTCGTCTTGACCACCCCGGCTGTCTGTGGCAGAACAGCTATCTCCGCAGCCATCCCGCCCCAGGTCTAGGGTACAGCTACAGCCGCTCTTCATCGAGCTCAATGACGTCAGCCCAGGTGTGGACAGGAGGGAGAGACGAAACCACTACGCCGCGCTTCGTTGCGATTGCTTGTAAGCGACCCTGAAACCGCTGGCGCGCGGCGTCATCTTTGGGACAAGAGGCCAGAAGGCTCTGACTCCATTGCGCAATCTCTTGGTCAGACGGTTTTCGACTGTTGGCCTTCACCCAGACAAGGAGTTCGTCATCCGTTCCCCCGGCCAACACCCGCTGTTCAAACGATTTCGGATCGATCTGCAGAAAATCGATCAGGTACTTATCGAACCCCACTATGATGTAGTTGTAGTCCTGAATCTTGCCTTCATGCCGCAACCTAATCTTATCGATAAACCGCCCCAAGTGGGCAATACCGCCGAGAAGGGATTTGGGGCTCCTGGGATAAACTTGGCTAGACATTGGACGCACTGACAGTTACGAGAATCGGAAGCAGCGCTTCTTCTAAAGGGATTTAGCGACTTGGCTTAGCAAACCTGTCGGCATGGAGATATTTATCAATCCCCGCAGCCATTTTCCGACCTTCGGCAATGGCCCAGACGATGAGCGAGGCGCCACGTTTGGTATCGCCGCCGGCAAAGACGCCGTCGAGGTTGGTCATGAAGTTTTCGTCCACCGACACTGCGCCGCGCTGATCATATTTCACGCCGAGGCTGTCGAGCAGGCCGTTCTTCACGGGGCCAGTGAAACCCATCGCGAGGAGAACGAGATCCGCATCCATCTCGAAGTCGCTGTTCGGAATCGGCATGAACTTGCCGCTCTCAAAGCCCACCCGGTGCCCGTGCAGTTTCGTGACGTGGCCGTTGTGGCCGGTGAATTTGGTGGTCGACACACTCCACTGCCGGTCGCAGCCTTCTTCGTGCGCATGTGACGTACGGAGCTGCATGGGCCAGAGCGGCCAGGGAGTCGAGCCGGCTCGCTCAGGCGGCGGTTCCGGCAGCAATTCGAATTGATGGACTTCGCTACAGTCATGCCGGTGCGTCGTGCCCAAACAGTCCGATCCCGTATCGCCGCCGCCGATGATGACGACGCGCTTACCCTTCGCCGTAATCGGTTCATCCGTGATCGTGTCGCCGGCGTTCCGTTTGTTCTGCTGCATCAGATAGTCCATCGCGAGGTGGATGCCCTTGAGTTCCCGCCCAGGAATCGGCAGCTCGCGAGCCTGCTCGGCGCCGAGCGTGAGGCCGATCACATCGAACTCGCGCCGGAGTTCTTCGCCCGAAATATCCTTGCCGACATTGACGTTGGTCTTGAAGATGACGCCTTCCGCCTGCATCTGTTCCAACCGGCGGTCGATGACCCATTTTTCCATCTTGAAGTCGGGAATGCCGTAGCGGAGCAAGCCGCCGATCCGGTCGGCTTTCTCGAACAGCGTCACGATGTGGCCCGCGCGGGCCAGTTGCTGCGCAGCGGCAAGACCGGCCGGTCCTGAGCCGACGATGGCCACCGTCTTGCCGGTCTTTGCAGTCGGCAGGATCGGTTGCACGAGTCCTTCGTTGAAGCCTCGATCGATGATGTTCCATTCGATGACGCGGATCGACACCGGGTCGCTGTTGATCCCGAGCACGCAGGCCGATTCGCAGGGTGCGGGACAAAGACGACCGGTGAATTCCGGGAAGTTATTGGTGGTGTGCAGCGCCTTGAGCGCACCGCCCCAGCGGCCACGGTGCACGAGGTCGTTCCACTCCGGAATGAGATTCACAACCGGGCAGCCGTTCGTGCTTTGGCAAAATGGCACGCCGCAATCCATGCAACGCGCCCCTTGGGTCTGGAGTTTTTCTTCCGAGATCGGTTCGTAGAATTCCTTCCAGTCAAGCACGCGCAGCTCGACGGGACGACGCTTCGGCCCCTCGCGGGCATATTTCATGAAACCTTTGGGATCAGCCATTTCTTTTCCAGTGCTGAGTGCTAAGTTCTGAGTGCTGAGTCCATGCTGATCGGCTGTGTTCCTTACTCTACCCCTTACCCCTAACGCCTCACCCCTTACTTGCTCGCTGCAGCCTTCTTCTTCCGTTCTTCCAGCACGCGCTTATAGTCCACCGGCATCACCTTGACAAACTTCGGCAGCATGGTCTCCCAGGCATCCAGGACCTGCTTGGCCTTGCGGCTGCCGGTATACATGAAATGCGATGTGATCATCTGATGCAGCGTCTTCTTGTCTTCGGCCGTTGTCACCTTTTCCAATTCCACCATGCCGAGGTTGCAGCGAGATTGGAACTTGTCCAGTTCGTTCAACACGAAGGCCACGCCCCCCGACATCCCCGCCGCGAAGTTGCGCCCGGTCCGGCCGAGCACGACGACGACGCCGCCCGTCATGTACTCGCAGCCGTGGTCGCCGGTCCCTTCGACGACCGCTCTGACGCCGCTGTTGCGGACCGCGAACCGTTCACCTGCCATGCCGTAGAAATAGGCTTCGCCTTGCGTCCCGCCATAGAGCGAAGTGTTTCCGATGAGAATCGTCTCTTCCGGCGAATAGATCGCCTGCTTCGGCGGGAATACAATGATCTTCCCGCCGGACAGTCCCTTGCCCAGATAGTCGTTTGACTCCCCTTCGAGGATCATGGTGATGCCGCGCGAGATGAATGCGCCGAAGGATTGACCGGCCGAGCCGGTAAATTTGATCGTAATCGTGTCTGGCGGCAATCCTTCAAGCCCATACTTCTTTGCAATGCGGCTGGACATCATCGTACCGACCGTGCGGTTCACATTCCGGATCGGCAAATCGAGCGTTACTTTTTCCCCTCGCTCGATCGCCGGCTTGCACAGCTCGATCAGCTTGTTATCAAGCACGTCCGCGAGACCGTGGTCCTGTTTCTGCACACAATAGCGGGCAATCTCCGGCCCCACATCTGGTGCGTGTAAGAGCGGGGAAAGATCCAGCCCCTTCGCCTTCCAGTGGTCGATGGCTTTCTGAGCTTTCAGTTTGTCCACACGCCCGACCATCTCTTTCACCGAGCGGAATCCGAGTTTGGCCATGATCTGCCGCAACTCTTCGGCCACGAAGAAGAAGAAATTCACGACATGCTCCGGCTGGCCGCTGAACTTCTTCCGCAAAACGGGATCTTGCGTCGCCACCCCCACCGGACAGGTGTTGAGATGGCACTTCCGCATCATGATGCAGCCTTCGACGATCAGCGGCGCGGTCGAGAAGCCGAATTCTTCGGCGCCCAGCAACGCGGCAACGGCGACGTCGCGGCCGGTCTTCAGCTGCCCGTCGGTTTCGACGCGAATTCGTCCGCGCAGATCGTTCAGCACCAACGTTTGATGCGTTTCGGCCAAACCCAATTCCCACGGGACCCCGCCGTATTTGATCGAGGCCAGGGGCGAGGCGCCGGTGCCGCCTGAATCGCCGCTGATCAGAACTTTGTCTGCATGCGCCTTCGCAACACCGGCCGCGACCGTGCCCACTCCCACTTCGGCTACCAGCTTGACAGAGACGTCCGCATCGGGGCTGGAGTTCTTCAGATCGAAAATGAGTTGGGCTAGATCCTCGATGGAATAGATATCGTGGTGCGGCGGAGGAGAAATCAACTGGACGCCCGGCGTGGCATATCGCAACTTCGCGATCACTTCATCTACTTTATGGCCGGGCAACTGTCCGCCCTCACCGGGCTTGGCTCCCTGCGCCATCTTGATCTGCAACTCTTTCGCATTGACCAAGTAGTGACTCGTGACTCCGAACCGCGCCGAGGCCACCTGCTTGATGTAAGAATTCTTCGAGTCGCCGTTCGGCAACGGAACGAACCGCTCAGGATCTTCGCCGCCCTCGCCCGTGTTGCTCTTGGCGCCGATCCGATTCATCGCGATCGCCAGCGTCTCGTGCGCCTCTTTGCTGATCGCGCCGAAGGACATGGCGCCGGTGGTAAATCGCTTGACGATTTCTTTCGCCGACTCGACTTCGTCGAGCGGAATCGCCTCCGGCAGGAATTTGAAGTCGAGCAGGCCGCGCAGGTTTGAGCGCCGCTTGCTCTCGTCGTTCACGAGCTGGGAAAACTCGGCGAAAGTCTTCGGATCGTTGGCCATCGTCGCGTGCTGCAGCTTATAAATCGTGTCCGGATTCCAGTTGTGGTGCTCGCCCTGTATGCGGTAGTGGATCTCCCCGCCGAAATCGAGTTGCCGGATCGGCGTCGGCTCGTAGGCCACGCGGTGCCGCCGCAAGGTTTCTTCACCGATCTCCCGGATGCCGATGCCCTCAACGCGCGAGGCAGTCCCTGTGAAGTATCGATCGATCAGCTCGTGATTCAATCCGATCGCCTCGAAGATTTGCGCGCCGCAATAAGACTGTACGGTCGAGATACCCATCTTGGAGAAGATTTTGAGCAGGCCCTTGTCGATGGCCTTGATGAACTTGCCCTCGGCGGTCTGAGCATCCAACCCTTCCGGCAGATACGCGTCGCGTTCCATGTCCACAAGCGTTTCGAAGGCGAGATAGGGATTTACCGTGCCGGCTCCGTAGCCGATGAGCGCCGCGAATTGATGCACGTCGCGCGGCTCGCCGGTTTCGACGATGAGGCCGACTTCCGTCCTCGTGCAGTCTCGCACAAGGTGGTGGTGGACGGACGCGATGCCAAGGAGGCTCGGAATCGGCGCCCATTCTTCGTTGACTCCGCGATCGCTGAGGATCAGGAACTTGTAGCCTTCGCGAATCGCCTGCGACGCCTGTCGACAGAGATCGTCGACTGCTGCCCCGAGCCCTTCAGGCCCCTCGGCCACTTTGAAGAGCATCTTGAGCGTCTGGCTCTTAAAATGCGGATCGGCGATCTCGCGAATCTTCTGGAGCTCGGCATTTGTCAGAATCGGCTGTTTGACTCGGATGCGGCGGCAGGCCTCCGGATGCTCATGCATCAGATTCGGCTTGGGCCCAATGCTGGTCGTCAGCGACATCACCAGTTCCTCACGAATCGGATCGATCGGCGGATTGGTCACCTGGGCGAACAGCTGCTTGAAATACTTGAAGAGCAGTTGCGGCCGATCGGATAACACCGCCAACGGCGTATCCGTACCCATCGACGACACTGCTTCCTGGCCTTCCACGACCATCGGCGTGATGACCATCTTCAACTCTTCGACGGTGTAGCCAAAGGCCTGCTGGCGCTGGCGGATCGTCGGGTGGTCCGGCTGCGGTACATTGCTGGGATCAGGCAACTCGTCGAGCGAAATCCGATACTCGGTGACCCAGGACCGGTAGGGCTTGCGGCTCACGATCTCGGCCTTCACTTCCTCGTCATCGATGATGCGCCCTTGCACGGTATCGACCATGAACATCCGGCCCGGCATGAGTCGCCCCTTCTGCCTGATCTTCCGGACATCCATCGGCAGCACACCCGCTTCCGAGGCCAAGATCACCAGGCCATCCGTCGTCACTTGATAGCGACAGGGACGCAGCCCGTTGCGATCGAGCGTCGCGCCGATAAACTTGCCGTCGGTGAAACAGACCGCCGCGGGACCGTCCCAGGGCTCCTGCATCGCCGCGTGGTACTCATAGAACCCACGCCGATCGAGATCCATTTGCGGATTCGCGACCCAGGGCTCGGGAATCAGCATCATCATCACGTGCGGGAGAGAGCGGCCTCCCATGGTCAGAAATTCCACGGCATTGTCCAGACAGGCGGAGTCGCTCTGCTGCTCGGAGACGATCGGATAGAGCTTGGCCAGATCCTGGCCGAACAGTTCAGAGTTGAGCCGGCCTTGTCGGGCGCGCATCCAATTCATGTTGCCCTTGAGCGTATTGATCTCGCCGTTATGGCAAATGTAGCGGTAGGGATGGGCCAACGGCCAGGTGGGGAATGTGTTCGTACTGAAGCGGGAGTGCACGAGGGCGAGCGCGCTCATCAGGCGCTCATCCTTCAAGTCCTGGTAGTACGCAGACATCTGATGCGGAAGCAACAACCCCTTGTACACGATGGTGTTCGCCGACAGGCTCGAGATGTAGAAGTAGTCACGCCCCTGGATAGCCGATTCGCGGATGGCC
>JBGPVY010000197.1:0-5933 GCA_041491905.1 Nitrospiraceae bacterium
TGGTCAACCACGAACACGGAGTATCCCTGGCTATCGTTACCACTTATAAGGGCGGCCGGAGGAATGGCCAACGCGCTCTTATGCTCTTTGAGATACAAGGTGGCGGTCGCAAACATGCCTGGCTGGAGCCGGCGTTCCTTGTTGGGAACGTGAATCTCCACCAACATGGTTCTCGTAGTCGGATCAAGAGCACCAGTGGCGCGGGTGACTTGACCTTGGAATTCTTCTTCCGGAAGCTGTGAGATCTTTATTGAAGCACGGACCCCGGGCTTCACGTACAGGACATCCTCTTGCGACACACTGGCATAGACACGAAGGGTACTCATGTCCATTAGGGTAAAAAGTGGCATCGTCTGCGTGGTAGAACTCGTCGCGGCTTGTATCAACGCTCCCGAATCCACAAACCGAGCGGTAATCACTCCAGGGAAGGGGGCTCGGACCTTGGTATATTGCAATTCTGTGTCCAATTGACCCATGGCATGTTTCGCGCCCGAGTATGCTGCCTCGGCCACGTCTACATCTTGTTTGGCAATGACGTCCGGGTTTTCTTTCCAGACATTCCTCAAGCGTTCGTACGTGAGCTTTTTAATCACATAAGTCGAATGGGCCTGTTGATAGCGTTCTGCCAACTCGGGGGCATCAATCACCGCCAGTACTTGGCCGGCTGCAACCGGATCACCCTTATCAACCAGGATCGACGTGAGATATCCACTGACCTTGGCATAGAGGGTCACCTGGGCGATCGGCGACAGGGTCGCCGGAAGCCGGACCGTATAGGAAATATCGCGCTGTTGGGGTTTGAGCACCTGCACCCCGCGGACCTGTTGGGTCGCTTGGACCGTACTTTTCCCGGACTTTTCTTGCCTAATCTGTGCGTCAGGAGGAGTCGGTTGCTCGGCGAAATCGATAGTAAAATACACCACGATGACCGACAGCCCCGTGAGGACGCCTGCGAAAATCCACAGTATCGCTCGCCGAGTGAAAGGATTTGAACTCAACCCTGGCGCGGGTGGCCGGTTAGTTTCCATGTGGCAAGCCTTCTACTGGAACGTGCCCAGAACCCCGGCGCAAGAGCGTGTACAAGATCGGGACCAGTATCAATGTCATCATCATCGAGACCATCAAACCTCCGATGACGGCTCTGGCCAACGGAATATTGGCTTCGGCGCCCTCGCCGATTCCCAACGCCATGGGAAGGACCCCGAGAGAAGCCGCGAGGGCCGTCATTAAGATAGGGCGAATCCGAACCTGACCGGCTTCGACCACCGCTTCTTCCGGAGGCACTCCTTCACTCACCCGTCGGTTCGCATAGTCCACCAAGAGGACGCTGTTCGCGACCACGATCCCGATCATCATCAGCGTGCCGATCATGGACTCGACATTCACCGAAGTGCCGGTCAACAGGAGCATCCAAATTACACCGATGAATCCGAGGGGAACCGCGAAGAGAATGATGAGCGGATCGAGAAAGGATTTGAATAGCGCAACCATCACGAGATAGATCAATAAAGTCGCCATAGGTAAGGTAACAGCAAAGCTGATCATCGCGTTCCGCATGCTGTTGACTTCGCCCTGGACTGTGAGTCTGACACCCTTGGGGAGTTCGAACTCGGTCAGCCGGCGCTCGATCTCTTTAGCCACCCGGCCCAGATCACCTCCTGGGACGTTCGCGAGAACGTCTATGGTAGGCTGCAGGTTAAAGTGGGCGATTTCCTCCGGGCCGGTCTTGCGAACCACCTCGACCACATCTTTTAACAATACGGCGGAATCACGATCGGCTCCATCAGACCCAAAATTTCCTCCTGAGGGCAAAATCGACGACCCCGAATAGGGCGTATTCTGCAACGCGAGGCTACTCCCCTTGGTCTGGGCCCCTCCGGCCGTTACATTACCGGGATTGGTTTTCTTTGTGTTATCCAGCGGGATATCGAGAAAGTCTTCAAACCTCAAGAGCTCCTGTTCGGGATACATGGCCACTACAAAATAGGCGTTGTTCGATATCGGGTCAATCCAATATCCCGGGGTGGTACTCAGATTAGAGGTCAGCGAAGTGGTAAGGTTCGCCATGACCTGCTCCTGGGTCAGCCCGAGATATGCGACCTTCGTCCGGTCCACATTCAGAAACAGCGAAGGACTATCCATTCCCTGGTGAACTCGCACATCGGCGGTTCCTTCCACCGACGCGACGAGGTCGCGAACGACTTGAGCCGGTTTCTGCAGCACGACCAGATCAGGACCGCTTAACTTAATATCAATGGGGGCGGGAATGCCGAAGTTCAACACGTCGGTGACGATGCCGCCGGTCTGAAACGCGAACTTGATTCCAGGAAACTCGCGTAACATATCTTCTCGAATCCGTCCGATGTATTCCCAACTGCTTTGGCGGTGATGCCGGACCAGATTCACCAGCATGTAGGCGGCATGTGTGCCTGAGTTTGGCGAATAGAGCGCGATCCATCCTCGTCGAATGCCCATATCTGTCAGGATCTGATCGAGTTCGTCCGGGGGGATGTGTCGTTGAATGAGCGCTTCCACGCGCTCAATCATGGCCTCGGTCTTTTCGAGCCTAGACCCTTCCGGGGCGGACACCGTAAGAACGAACTGGCCAGTGTCCACCTTCGGAAAAAACTCAGTCATAAGGAATGGCGCCATTGCCAAGGAACCGACGAATATCCCCGCGACTATTAATAAGACAAGGGTTTTATGGGTTAGCCCCCATCGAAGCAAACGGCTGTAGCGTGCTACGAATGTTCCCAAAAGGTTCAATCGCTCCCACCTTCCAACCAGGGCCCTCAAGCCACCGGCCGGAACTCGTTCCGCTTCCCCACGGTCGAGGTGGTGAGTCTTTTCGAATGTGGCGATACAGACGGGAGCCAAGGTTAAAGAAGCCACGTAAGAGGCTCCCATGGCATAAGCCACGGCAAGGGCCAGTGGAACAAAGAGAAATTTGATGATTCCTGCGAAGAACATGATGGGGAGATACACAATCAAAATGCTGACGGTAATCACCAACATCGGTAGCGCCACCTCTTTAGCCCCATCGCCGGCCGCCTGCGAGACGGATTTTCCCAGTCCCATGTGGCGGTGGATGTTCTCCAACACGACAATGGAATTGTCCACGAGTGTGCCCACTGCGAGGGCCAGACCGCTGAGTGTCATTATGTTGATTGTGTGTCCCGTCATGTAGAGAAGCACGAACGCCGTAGCGATCGAAAGTGGGATCGTCAAAGCAATGACGAACATGGAGCGAATACTACCGAGGAAGAGAAGAATCATGAGGCAGGCCAACGAGGCGCCCAGCATTCCTTCGCTTTGCAAGCTGGTGATGGCATTCCTGATATAGATAGACTGGTCAAAAATCAGTTTGACTTCGACGTTCTCAGGCAGCCCTGTTAACTGTTTGACAGTATCCCTCATCCCGTTGATCACCGCGATGGTATTGGCCCCAGCCTGCTTGAGGATCGGAATGTAGACCGCGCGATGCCCGTTGACACGAACGGCATTGGTCTGAGTGGAGAAGGAATCGGCCGCAGTCGCGACATCTTTAATGAAAAGGGGAACTCCGTTGACTACCTTGATGGGAATTTCATTCAGACTTTGAACCGATGGAACAAGACTATTACTAAAAATGGGATAATCAAAATCCCCGACTTTGATGTTGCCTGCCGGAGTCAGCAAGTTTTGCGCATTGAGTGCGCTGACGACCTCAGTGGCGGACACGCCGCGGGCCAACATCCTTTCACGATCCATAAACACCGTGATCTGCCGAACGGTTCCACCGACCGGGGGTAACGGCGCCGAACCGGGCACCACCGCTAACTGAGGGCGAACGGTAAAGTAAGCCAGGTCCCGCACTTCCTTTTCGCTCAAACTCGGACTACTGACGGTCAGCTGGGCGATCGGCAGGCTGGAAGCCCCGAACTTGATGATCGTGGGAGGAAACATCCCCTTCGGCAGATAGCGCAATGCGGAATAGGTCAAGCTTGTAATTTCTGCAAGTCCGGCATTGACGTCGTACTCTGAGTGGAAGTAGATCTTGATGAGGCTGATTCCGTCCATGGACCGCGATTCAATATGCTCGACGTAGGAAGCCTGCAAGTAGAGCTGTTCCAGGCGCAAAGTGATGGCGCCCTCGATTTCCTTCTGTCCCATGCCCTTATAGAAGGTGGCCACGGCGACCACGGGGGTATTAATCTCAGGGAAGATGTCTACCTCCATCTTCTGGAAGGAGACGATCCCCAAGATCACCACGATCAGGCTGATGGCGACGACGGCGTAGGGATTGTGAAGGGCGGCGCGAATCATGAGATGGGGGAATCCTCCACCCGGACGACATGAGGAGATGTCGCGGGATCAAATAGCCTCGTCAAATGATCTCCTCGCAAGGCATCACCATCAGTCTCATGGGAACCGCTGCGCCCTGCTGGTACTGGGAGAGTCGAGTTCGAAGCGCCTGAAACGCCTCGATCATCCGATGCGCCGGTTCGTTCTCCAACGCCAACAGCGCGAGCGAATTTTCCCCCTGGGACATAAACGAACCGAAGGCCGCTCCGGTTTCTCCCGTGCCATGCACCTTGGGAATCATCGTGTACGCCTGAATCTTTTCGTTCTTGAGGAGGGACAAGATTTCCTCCTGCAAGGAGTCCCGATAGATCAACACAAGCATCTTCATTGGGTGGCACCATCCTGTGTGATCATGCGAGTTGGAACACGTTTTCCAGAGGTCATACGACACCGGTCCTGTCGTGTGCGCGCGAGAACATCCGTTGCGGATCCATGAACACGGTGATCTGCCGGACTTTCCCGCCCAGCGGGGGGCCGAACGAAATGCCGGGAATGGTGGCGATCTGCTGGCGCACGGTGAAATAGGCCAGGTCTCGAATCTCTTTGGCGCCAAGGGAATCGCTGCTCACGGAGAGAAGCCCGACCGGCAAGCTCGACACGCCGAATTTATAGATGGACGGGGGATAGACGCCCTGCGGGAGCAGGCGAATGATGCTGTAGGCCAGGTTGGTCAGCTCGGACTGGGCCGAATCGATGCTGTACTCCGGCTGGAAGAAGACTTTGATGTAGCTCATTCCGGTGAGCGACTGCGATTCGATATGTTCGACGTAGCTCGCCTCGACAAACCGCTGCTCCATCTTGAGTGTAATCGCCCCTTCCATCTCGCTGGGACTCAAGCCTCGGTAGAACGTCGTCACGAGAATGGTCGGAATCTTGATCTCAGGGGAAATGTCCACCCGCATCTTTTGATAGGACACGGCTCCGAGCACGAGCACGATCATGCAGACCGCAAAGACGGCGTAGGGATTTTTGAGCGAAGCGCGGGTCAGCATCGGGTGTCAGCCATCGATAGGGATCGATTCCATTTGAGCCAATAGCGGCAGATGTCGCTGGTACAGTGAATGAGTTCCTCGAAGGTTCCGGGTTTCACCACATAACCGTTCGCGCCGCTGGCATAGCAGCGCGCCAGGTCGGTCTGGTCGTCCGATGTGGTGAAGACGATGACGGGGATCGCGGCGAAGCGGGCATCGGCCCGGAGCCGTTTCAAAAAGTCACAGCCATTCCGTCGGCCAAGCTTGAGATCCAGCAGGATCAAAGAGGGGAAAGGGTGGTGGCGGATGCGGTCCTCCAGGAAATGGAACGCCGCCTCCGCGTCATGCTCGGTATAGAGGGCAACATCGAGGCTGGTTCGCGCCAGTGCGAGGCGAAAGAGTTCGCACTCGCCGGGGCTGTCTTCGATCAAGAGGATGGAGGGGTGCGTCACCATTATATAAGGGAACATCAGCAGGGAATGTGCCGGGCTCGAAGATGAGAAGTGAGTGAATGTAATTGAAATGAATAACAGTGAGTTATATCTATAAAGGTGATGTGATTGGTGAGGCAATAGAGGACAGGGAATTGGGGAGAAATTCCAGAGTAGAAGGGAAAAA
>JBGPVY010000241.1:0-4580 GCA_041491905.1 Nitrospiraceae bacterium
CAACCCACGGACGGCTTGGTACCGGGTGCGGATGGGGTTCTCATCGATCATCAACCCACTATATCTAGCGTCCGCCAAGCCGGGAAGCGCTCCTGGACACCATGATGTGACGCGATTCATCTATTTCTGGGCGTCGCCTAACGCGGTGTCGATGATCGTCACGAACCGAATACCATTGGAGATCGTTAGAGACATCGACCAACCCCTAGCGCGTGAGGGTGAGTTTTGGTACGTCGCCTCACTTCCGGATTTGGAAGCCTGGGCAGATTGCCAAGAGGAGCCGACTCGGTCCCCGGTGATATTGCTGGAGGACGGAAAGGCTCTCGGGCCGGCACATTCCGTTCACGATTACATACGTGCGCTTGGCTGCGGTCGCTTCAGTCACTGGGGACCGCATCTGTGGTTCTCGACCTCCGACAATTCGGACCCGCTCACGAACGGCCGCCGCTACTCGATTGCCGTTCTGGAGCAGCCGACAGGACCCGGTGCGGCATTGTCGAGCCCCGGCCCAGCGGACTTGAGCGTGACCCACAATCCGCGCAAACAGTTTGATGAAGCGGTTCAATACGCAGTCCAAGTCGCTGACGCTTATCTGGCCCAGTTGGACAGGCAAGGCGTCGCGGTCAAGGGTCTGAAATACCTGGGAATTGGGCCGGGCAACGATTTTGCCCCGCAACTTGTCCTCGCCAGCCACGGTGCGCAAGTTACGGTGGCCGTCGAGTTCCTGCCCAAATGGGACCCAGAGTATCATCCGTGCTTTTACCAGGCCTTCCTGGGGCGATGGTCGAGCCGCGCTGATGCGATCAAAGCTGTGCTCGAGAAAGACGCCTATGATGGAGTGATCTCCTTGGTGACGGAATCGGTTGAGCGATTGACCTCGATAAAATCTCAAAGCTTCAATTTTGTCCAATCCAACGCCGTCATCGAGCACGTGGTCGACATAGAGGCGGGCGTTGAGGAGTTGGCGCGAATAACACTGCCGGGGGGCGTTCACGCGCATCAAATCGATTTTCGCGATCACGGTGATTTCATTCGGCCGCTCGACCACCTGCTCGTCGATCCTGTGAGCTACACTCGGCTTCGTTCCGAAGCCAGGGGAAATGGTGGGACAGCGATGCGGATGCCGGAGATGATCTCGCTGTTCGCACGCTGCTTTTGGATCTGGCAGATTGAGATCAACAGCACTGCGCCGTTCGAATACGCATCGGAAGTTCGGCGCCGGCTACCCTCCGATAGCCCCTAGAAGGCCTGGCCGCCACAGCTGCTGCGGGTCACAGGCGGCCGGTTGTGGCTGGTGCGAAAGGACGACACGCCTGCGGAGGAGGTCGGAGCGCGCCGCGCCCAGGAGGTGCCGATGCACATTAGCCGCGCCTCATGGGAGGAGCTCGGCTCGCCGATAGAAGAGGACGCGGCGAAACGATGAGCGCGTTGGATGCCAAACGGGACGAGCTGGAACCTAGTCACCGGCAGGAGGTCAGAAAAGGCGCCCGCTTCGAGTTTGGCAAGAACTGGTCGCGCTTTCTCGCCAATCTGACGGTTCGGCGGATCAAGCTTGCCGAGGAGTCCCTCCGCACGCTCCTCGACGTTATGCAGCTTGATGGCAAGACGTTTCTCGACATCGGCAGTGGCAGCGGACTGTTCAGCCTGGCCGCCCGGCGTCTCGGAGCCAGGGTCCATTCATTCGACTACGATCCCCAATCGGTCGCCTGTACGCGTGAGTTACGGCGACGGTATTTCGATGACGATGCAAATTGGCAGGTGGAGCAGGGATCGGTGCTCGACCAGGACTATCTCGGATCCCTGGGAACGTTCGCCGTCGTCTATTCCTGGGGCGTGCTGCATCACACCGGACAGATGTGGACAGCTCTCGACAACGTGAAGCCGCTGGTGCCGATCGGCGGACGGCTGTTTATCGCCATCTACAACGATCTCGGCGCAGTCACCGACGAGTGGGCTCGGGTCAAACGGACTTATTGGGCGCTCCCGAAGCCGCTTGCCCTGGCCTACGCGCTGCGGATCATCGGCCGTGAGGAGTGGAAGGAATTTTCCAGTCACCGCAGAAACGGTTCCGTAGACCAATGGGTCCGCTGCTGGACGCACTATGACGAGATCTCGACCCGCGGAATGAGCCGCTGGCATGACTGGATCGACTGGATCGGCGGTTATCCCTACGAGCGCGCGAAGCTCGAGCAGATCGTCGATTTTTATGCCAAGGACGGCTTCCAGCTGACGAACCTTGTGGACCGCTCCACCGGCAGCGGAAACAACGAGTTGGTGTTCATGCGCAAGGCGCCCGCGGGCGTCTTCATCCCGGGCGGAACTTCGCTCGCGCGCATGTCGGCCGAAAGGTCGTTTCATGGGGCGCACCCCTTTGATACAGCACTCGCCAAGCGGTACGGTTTGCCGCTCAAAGGGCCATTCGTGTGCGACACGGAGGGTTGGAAGGCCGGGGTCGATTTCGACCTCGGCAGCTCGTTGGACGAAACCGTTTTCCTGGTTCACGACGATGTCGTCGCGGAGGCCGTCATCGACGATGCGGGGCGAGTAATCGTCGCCCGCCCGGGCGCCTCGAAGCGGCACGTCGAGAGTTGCGAATTTTTCCTCATCCGGGGTCGGATGCGCCTTCTCGCGCGGCCGTTCACCAAGGCGCGGGGGAAGATGTGGAAGGGTCACGTGCCCGAGTTCTCGGAGCTTTGTGAAAGGGATGCCCGCCGACCGTCGCCGATCTTCCTGTTCGAGGCCGATCTTCCTGTTCGAGAATGGACGCCAGCTCCCGCGACCCCACGCTCCGCATGCCGAGATCGCCACCCTCGGCGACGGCCGGTTCTCCCATTGGGACGAAGACATATGGTTCTCGGCACTGGATGGATCGGATCCTAACCAGAACGGCCGGCAATATTGCGTGATCCTGGCGAACCCGGGTTTCCGAGATGACCCGGGGGGACGCGCTGAATCTTGACTGTCGACGGTTTTCGTTGAACGGTCGGACCTTAAGCCGTGTAACGTAGTGCACGGCGAATATGGTCGATAACATTGAAGTCGTCGGATCCGATGGCTCTCGCCAATGCGGCTCGCGGGTCGGTTTGGCAGGGCCGTTTGTCATGCATAACGGCTTTTGCTATATCGTTGCGTTGACGCATTTGGCGTCCCATGGCGACACGGAGGGTGAGCTTCGTTGCTCTCGCCTTCTACTGTTCGAGAATGACTTGCCTCTTGGTCCTGCCTATCAATCCCATCGCCAGATCGGTGCAATTGGCGGCGGTCGGTTCAGCCATTGGGGACAGAGTCTCTACTTTTCGACGTCCGACAATTCCGATCCCAATACGAACGGAATACGAACGGCCGCCGGTATTCGTATTCTCTCGAGGGATCGGCACAATACATTCGAGAGTCGAAAGCCCGGCGCCAGCGCGAAGCAACGAAGGCCATCGGCGGAGAGGTGCTGAGATCCGTCTATGCGGCGGTTCCGGACGAACCTGCGCCATCCCGAGACAAGAACTCGACATGGGTGGCTCCGCGCCAGGCGATCGTCGGCCTGTCGTCACTTTGAGGACTGACGATGAACATCATCGGCGTGTCGTGCTATTACCATGATGCCGCCGCCTGCTTGGTGACGGATGGTAAGGTGCTCGCCGCGGTCGAAGAGGAGCGTCTGACCCGAAAGAAGCATGATAATCGCTTTCCCGAGCTGGCGATTGATTGGTGTCTGCGACAGACTGGTCTCGACATTGGCAGCGTCGACGCTGTCGTGTTTTACGAAAAGCCAGCGGAGAAGCTCGACCGCACCCTCCGCATCGGCACATTGACATCGCTTCATCGATTCAGCACCTGACCGAAGAGGCGATGGTCGGGCTGGCTCGCTCCCTCGGCGATATCGTCGATGCCGACGCGTTGTGCGTAACCGGTGGCGTCGCCTACAACTGCGTCGCCAACTCGCAGATCCAAGAACGGACGCGTTTTAAGAACATTTTTATCCAGCCGGCTGCCGGAGACAGCGGCGGTGCGGTCGGCGCCGCCCTCTATTACTGGAATACGGTCAGTGACAGCCGCCGCGAGTTGAGCTATTTCGACCCCTATCTGGGACCGGAATTCACCAATGATGAGATCCGGGCCAATCTCGATGCGCGCAGCCTGAGCTATGAGTTGGTTTCCGACGAAGGCGAGTTGTGTGCGCGAACTGCCGAACTCATCCACCGTGACTTTATCGTTGGCTGGTTCCAGGGGCGCCTCGAATTTGGTCCGCGGGCGCTCGGGGCACGCAGCATCCTGGCCAATCCGTGCAATCGCGAGATGAAAGACATCCTCAACGCTCGGGTCAAATTTCGCGAGGATTTTCGGCCATTCGCGCCCGCCGTGCTCGAAGAATCCGCCGCCGATTTCTTCCGCCTCGACGCCCCTAGTCCTTTACATGCTGCTGACCCCGCAGGTGCATCCGAACCGCCGGGCTTTATACCAACCGCCGAAATTCCCGACTCGCCCCTGAGTTTAGGGGTTCCCGTTTGTCCTGACTTACGATTCTGTCTTGCGAGGGACGCGGTTCGCGAGGGGGGCATCATGGGGCGGGGGATTGAGGTGAGGCG
>JBGPVY010000056.1:0-14397 GCA_041491905.1 Nitrospiraceae bacterium
ACGAGCAACGCGCGCTGGAGCAGGAACTCCATTCCCACGTACAGACGCTCGCTGGACAGATCGGCGAGCGCAACGTCTTTCGCCACGACAGGCTCGTCATGGCGGCGGATTATATTCGGACGACACTCGCAGGTGCCGGGTATGAGGTTGGCCGGCAACCCTACGAGGTGGGAGGGAAGATCTGTGAGAATGTGGAAGCAGAAGTGCGGGGTAGCCGGAGACCGGACGACATCCTGGTCATCGGCGCGCACTATGATTCGGTGCAGGGAAGTCCCGGTGCCAACGATAATGCGAGCGGCGTGGCAGCGATGCTCGCCTTGGCTCGTGCGTTCGCGAAGACCACGCCGGCTCGTACGCTGCGATTTGTGGCGTTCACCAACGAGGAGCCGCCGCTCTTTCAAACCACACACATGGGGAGCCGCGTCTACGCCAGGCGCAGCCGCGAGCGTGGCGAAAAGATCGTCCTCATGCTCAGCCTGGAAACCATCGGGTACTACTCAGATGAGCCAGGGAGTCAACACCTCCTGTTTCCATTGAATCTCATCTACCCCTCTACCGGAAACTTCATCGCCTTCGTCAGCAACGTGGAGAACGGGTTCCTGGTGCGGCAGCTCGTGGGATCTTTTCGGCAACAGGCCCAATTTCCCTCCGAAGGGGGAGCCCTGTGGGGATTGATCCCCGGCGTCGGGTGGTCGGACCATTGGGCGTTCTGGAAGGAGGGATTCCCGGCGGTGATGGTGACCGATACAGCCCTTTTCCGCTATCCCGCCTACCATTCGAACGCCGACAGGCCCGAGTTCGTTCAGTACGAACGAATGGCGCGCGTCGTCTCCGGCCTGCACGCTGTCATCGCGGAGATGGCGAATGCACCGAGGTGAGGAAGATCGGAGAGTACATCGACCGCCACGTAACCACTCTCCACATAGCAGGGACTGGATCACCTTTAGAAAGTGAAGGCGGCCGAGCCGATCCTCAACTGCGCGCGTTCAACCACCACTATAAATGCTCCCTCCAAGCTCGCTCGTTTCCTCTCCCAACCGCTGCACCCGAACGTGACACAGAAAGGGCGGCCTGGGTGAATCCCGAACTGCGCGCGTCGAACGACCACTTTCTGAAGTGGGGGTTCCGCGAGCACGGGATCACCCAGGCCGCCCTTTCATTTCCTATAGTTCGCCCCAGCCCTATTCCTCTGCCTGGACCCCAGGATGATAGGCGCCATACACATACACAGGGATGGACAGGTGGCCGAGATGTTTTTCCATCAGCGGCTTGACGTCTTTCCAGTCGAGCCCGCCCACGCCAGTGGCCAAGCGTGGAAGCGCGACACTCTTGAACTTCTCAGCCTCAATCACCTTACACAACGCTTTGAGACAGTGGTTCACGTTCTCGATCGTGGCCCGGCCTGGGTGGTTGGCTCCGTGACTGACAGCAGGCTCCTGGGTATACAGATTCACAATCCGAACGCCGCCGACGCCGCCCCAGGTCCACAACTCGCCGGTCTTGGGGGTAAACGTCTGAGAATAATGCCGGAAGTCCTTATACATCGCCGGCCACCGTTCTCTGAGTGCCAAGGCTAACCCGTTTGCAAAGTTGTCGTTGGGTGCGACACCGTGCGCCAGGGCCTCCGCCTTCGTCAATAAAATATCCCCCGCCACTTCCTTCAACATGTCACATCCTCCTCCGTCGAGTTAGTAATAAGTCGCGTATCGTATCACAGAGGGCCAGATGAGTCTCTTCCGCGCCCCGCGCTCGCACCACGAAATGCTCCCCAAGACCGTTTCTCTTTTCCACACGTTGAGGGTGACCCAGTTGAATCCATGATTGCGCGCGGGCGAGTCGATCAGAACAGTAGAATGTCCCCGTTTCGTTTCAATCAGTCAAGAACAGGCCCGCCCTCAAATCCTCCTAAGGGAGGGCTCTCAACATCAGACAGCCTGGCAGCGATCCGCTAGGCATCCCGTGCCAGTTATGCTACAAACCTGCCGAATGATTGTCTGGCTCGCTCGAAAGTTGTTCACATGACGATGGGGCAGCGTTCAACATCCCCCGCGCGATTGACCCTGGCGGGAATCTTGTGCAGCCTGGCCGTGACCGGCTGCCTCTCACCCATCACGCTGAATCGCGCAGTGACGGCCTATGATCAGGCGGTCACGGATGCCATCTCCAAACAACTGCTCATCAACATCGCCCGCGCCCATCAGCATCAACCGATTCACTTCACCGGCGTATCGAATATCGCCGCGACGTTCGATTTCCGTGTCAGCGCCGGTGCCACTCCGGCACTCACAGGAGAGGCCAGCAGGGCGCTCATGCCGATCTTCGGCGGCAGCGTAGCGGAGAACCCCACCATCAGTATCGTGCCGATCGAAGGGGAAGAGTTTACCAAGCGGCTCTTGACCCCCTTTCAGGAAACCAAGTTCATCCTCCTCCTCCGGCAGCGGTACGACATCGATCTGATGCTCCGGCTGATGGCGCAGGAACTTCGGATCAGGCAGAATGGCCAGGAGGTCACCTACCGCAATACGCCGGCAGATCGGACGGGCTACGAGATGTTCCGTCGCGTGGTGACGCACATCTCGGCTATTCAGGACGCGAACCAGCTCCATGCCGAACCGCTCGTCTACAATCGGACCTGGACGATTCCCGCCAATTCAGTCACAGCCGAAGGCTTCCAGGCGTTACAGAAAGAGTATCTCGTGACCTACAGTCAGAAAGACAACGCCTACACCCTGCGAAAACAAATCACGGGACGAACCCTCATCACCAACTATGACCTCGACACTCTCTCACCTGAGGAACGGGCCCGGTTGATCGAAGAAACGGAGGAAGGGCACCTCAACGATGTCTCCTTCGACATCCGCCAGGGGCACATCGGAGGGGAATACCCCCTCAAGGGAGATTTCCGGCTGCGGAGCTTCAATACCATTCTCAATTTTCTGGGCCGATCGCTTGAGGAAGACCCCGAATACCACGTCGAGGCGGATCCGCGGACGCCACCGTTCTACGAAAATCCCGACCACACAATGGAACTCCTGCTGTCGGATGGTGCTCCCTCGGAAGCCGACCTGTCGATTCAGTCCCATGGGAAATATTACGCGGTCAACGCCACCGGACCCATGGCACGCTGGAACCGCGAGGCCTTCCAATTGCTGTATCTATTGTTCCAGATGACCGTCACCGACGTGCCTCGCGTCGGAGTCCCCAGCATCACAATTGCAAAGTGACCGAGCCACAGAGTCCCCACCCCTGTGATCTTCGGCCACAGTCACCCGCTCCTGCTGCACAGATACCAAGATTCACCGCGACGACCGCACCCGTCAACCACGCCACCTATACTCCAGCCTCCGGCCCCGCCATCATGCAGAACAGCTGATCCCTTGATTGCCCGCGCACCGAGAAAGGACTTGTATCGGCGATCCACTCTATCGCACGCTACGAGCCGCATGGTTCCGGCACAGGAGCCTCGAACGCCGCATAGGCATGTCCACGACCTCAACGATGAAGAGAACGCTCCTGGCCAGAGCGATCGGCAATGTGCTCGAACGGTATGACTTCGCGCTCTACGGATACTTCGCGCCCGTGTTCGCCGCCTTGTTCTTTCCGTCTAATTCTCCCTCGGTGTCGTTGATCTCCGCCTTTGGAGTCTTTGCCGTTGGATTTCTCGCACGGCCCCTCGGGGCAATGCTGTTCGGCTATTGGGGCGATACGCTGGGATGACGCAATGCGTTGGCCTGGTCGATCCTCTTCATGGCTATTCCGACTTGCCTGGTGGGGTTTTTGCCGACGTACGAAACCATGGGGGCGATCGCCCCCATAGCCCTGACGCTCTGCCGGTTTCTCCAAGGATTGTCGGTCGGCGGAGAATTCACCGGGTCCGCCACTTTTCTCGTCGAACATGCGGCAGCTTCGCAACGCGGCTATGCCGGGAGTTGGGCGGGCTTCAGTGCCCAGATCGGCGCGCTTTTAGGATCCGGCGTGGGGGCGCTGGTCGCGTCAAACCTTGCGGGCGAGGCACTCCGTCAGTGGGGCTGGCGGATTCCCTTCATGATGGGCGGCCTCATTGCCGTAGTGGGTTGGTACGTGCGAACCGGAGTTCCGGAGTCGTCGGCCTTGTATGGCTGCACGGCGTGGCGTTCTACCTATTGTACGTCTATCTGACGACCTATCTTGTAACAGTGACGACTATTCCCCTCGCAACCGTACTCGTTCTCAATACGGGTTGCATGACGCTGCTGGCCCTGTTGATTCCCTTGATGGGTGCCTGGTCGGATCGAATCGGGCAAGCTCCTCTGCTGATGACGGGAGCCACGGGGATTGCGCTCTTGTCGTACCCGTGCTTTCTCTGGCTCACGAGCAATGACCTGCCCCGTATGATCGCGGCGCAAGTTCTGCTCACCCTGCTTGGTTGCCTGCTACATGGGACCGTTCTTTGCCGCTGTCGCCGACCTCTTCCCGACACCGCAACGCTATACCGGCCTCTCGGTCGGCTACAACATCGGAGCGGCATTGTTCGGCGGCACCGCCCCACTGATTGCCACGCTTCTCATCGAATGGAGCGGCAACGTCTTGGCGCCCGCCTTCTACTTGAGCTTTTGCGCGACCGTGTCCCTCGCCATCACGCTCACGCTTCGAAACAGATGGCCGGCACCGCCGGCTCCATAACCATACGGTCGGCTGCGCGAGGTCGCCTTCTGGATCGAACAGGGCCAGGCCGTCGGGAGATTCCCCTCGACGCGCAAGAAACCGTGACCGGCTCAGGTGCAAGCGGCATCAATGCCGTTGTCGTAACCTCGCGCCGGCTACTGGGCTTTTCTAGCCGTACCCTAACTTGGTGTGAGACGGATCGCGATCTCAATGAAAAGGTCCTCGAACGGCGGGTGTTACCCACATTCAGCGTGGTGAGGACGGACAAGCATCTGTACGGATTTCACGGAGCGAACGGAATCTGGCTAGATGAAGCCCTCGGGGTACGAGAAATGGTCAAGATGACCCAGACGACTGATTATGGGGCGGTGTCCGTCAAGAACGAACGGCGCGTAAGCTTTGCCTCTCTGCTCGGCAACTTCTCCTCAAAGGCACTCGGCATCCACGAGCACATCACGCGGTTGGACAACGAGAAAGGCCTCATCATCGTCACTACCAGCAACCGCACACTCGTTTTCGGCAGCCGTCTAAGCGGATGGGGAGAATTCGAGTGATGCTTCGGCTGAGTCAGCGCATACATGGGCATGTGGGAGGAACAGGGATCTCCCCTCAAGGCGGTGCGCGGACGAGGCGCGAATGGTTGCTGATGTCTTCCGATTCTCACGCTATTTCGGCCCGAGAACATCCTTGAACATTGTAGCCAGGTCGCGGAGCGCCCGGGCGCCGTCGCCGACAAAGGCCGACCCATGCATCGTCGCCAAAGTCTTCGGCTGCAACTCAGCCAGCCGATGGAGGGTCGGCTCCGTGAGCGTAGAGTAAGGCATATAGTTGGCCAGCGGCCCTTGCTGATACTCCACGAGCGCCTGTCGGCACCGGCCCAGCACGTCCGAATGCGTGGCCGGCTCAACATCCCCGCTTTGATGAAAGAGGTCCGAACACAACAGCGTGCGTTGGGTCTCTTCGAACAACAGCCCCGCTTCCCAGCAGTGCGGCACGTGCGGCGTGTGCAAAAACCGAAAACGATACTTGCCCGTGTTGAGCACGTCGCCATCCTTCATCCCAAACGCAGGGCGCACCGCCATGCAATCGTCGATGCTCACCAATTTGCCCACTAAACTGCACACGGCCATGGACTCCGGCGCAAGCTGCTGCCACTCGGGCAGCGTCCCGCATTCATCCGCTTCAAAATGGCTGAAACCGATCCATTTGACGACATTCGGATCGAGCAACGTTGCTACGGCGTCCCGCACCGCAGCAAACATCGCGCGTGGGCCGGTATGAAACAGCAGCGGCTCGTCATCGCGCACCAGAAACTGATTGAACTGCAGATTGAAATCCGGCACGAACGTGGAAATTCTGAACAGGTCCGGCGCGATCTCCGAGACGGTCGCCATGGGAACCTCCAAGTGTGGGAGAAAAGAGACGGTAGGCTACCGCCAGCGCTCCGGTGTGTCAACGAGAGGAATCTGCCGAGAGGAATCTGCCGGGGATCATCTGAGGACCGCCGCGCGCGGACGAGGCAACAATTAGTTTCGCAGACCGCCAAACCACAAGATGGAAGGTCAAGCAATGACCCCACTAGCTTTCTCAGAAGTCAGCGAACGGCAACGGGCATTCCGCCTGACCTTTGGCCTATAGATTCCACCCTCTCGCGATCATCACCGTATTCCCGTTCATGTATAATGGGGTGTCTTTGCCCTCAGCTCTACGCATCTGACATGGCCGCACTATACATCCAGAGAGGAGGAACATCATGAGCACGGCAACGGTGGAAATCCCGATTCACCAAAAGGTTACAACCTTTCTAGGCGCACCCCGGAAAATGCTGATCGGCGGCAGTTGGCTCGAAGCCGCGTCGGGGAAGACCTTCCCGACCTACAACCCGGCCACGGGCGAAGTCTTGGCCCAAGTGGCCGAAGGCAACAGCGCCGACGTTGACCGGGCGGTCACCGCTGCACGGAAAGCCTTCGAGAGCGGCCCGTGGCGCACGCTCACAGCCTCGGAGCGTGGACAGCTGATCTGGAAGCTCGCCGATCTTGTCGAATCTCACCTGGAAGAATTCGCCCAACTTGAGTCGCTCGACAATGGGAAGCCGGTCGGCGTGGCCCGCGGGGCGGATGTGCCGCTGGCCGTGGACCTCTTCCGGTACATGGCGGGTTGGGCGACCAAAATCGAGGGCAACACGATCCCCATTTCGGTGCCCTACACGCCCGGCGCCCGGTATCTCGCCTACACGCTACGCGAGCCGGTCGGCGTGGTGGCCCAGATCATCCCCTGGAACTTTCCGCTGCTCATGGCTGCCTGGAAGCTAGGTCCAGCCTTGGCCGCTGGCTGCACCATCGTCCTGAAGCCTGCCGAGCAGACACCGCTGTCCGCCTTGCGACTCGGTGAGCTGATCTGCGAAGCGGGATTCCCGGACGGGGTGGTCAACATCGTGCCCGGGTACGGGGAGACCGCTGGCGCGGCGCTGGCGGCGCACCCGGACGTGGACAAGGTGGCCTTCACTGGCTCCACCGAAGTGGGGAAGCTCATCCTTGGGGCGGCCGCGAGGAATCTCAAGAAGGTGTCGCTGGAGCTCGGGGGGAAGTCCCCCAACATCGTGTGCGAGGACGCCGATCTGGAGGCGAGCATACCCGGGGTCGCGAGCGCGATCTTTTTCAACCAAGGCCAGTGCTGCTGCGCAGGCTCCCGGCTCTTCGTCGAGAAGGGTATCTTCGACAAGGTGGTGGCGGGCGTGGCTGAGGACGCGAAGAAGATCAAGGTCGGGCCAGGCATGGATCTCGCCACCCAAATGGGCCCGTTGGTGTCGGACGAGCAGCAACGGCGGGTGCTCGGCTATCTGGAGTCGGGCTTTTCCGAGGGCGCCAAGGCGGTGGTCGGCGGGCGCAAGCTGGGCAACAAGGGCTACTTTGTGTAACCGACCGTGCTGGTCAATACCACGCAGAAGATGAAGATCATGCAGGAGGAAATCTTCGGACCAGTTGTATGCGCAGTGCCGTTTACGGACTTGGGCGAGGTGCTCCAGACGGCCAACGACTCCATCTACGGCCTGGCGGCTGCGGTGTGGACCCGCGATGTCGGCAAGGCCCACCGCATCGCGGCCGAGCTGCGTGCAGGGTCGGTGTGGATCAACTGCTACAACATCTTCGACGCCGCGCTGCCCTTCGGCGGCTACAAGCAATCCGGATGGGGCCGCGAGATGGGCCACGACGCGCTGGAACTGTACACCGAGGTGAAAGCCGTCACCGTGCAGCTGTGAAAGATCACTGTAGAACGGAAGGATCGGCGGAATGAGTACAAGCTAGTAGTGCGTGCTGACAGGCTCCGCGATGTTGGATTACAAGACCCGGCCCCATATCTGTTTTGTGTCTCCGTTCTTTTGCCCCAGATCGTCTGGGTTTCGGATCAACCCATCAGAGCTTGAAGAAACTCTATATTTTGTGGGAAACTGCTGAGGGCTGCAGTCGTGGGCTTGCTGGATGAGATGCTGGAACAAGTAAGCAACGCCTTTGTGGTTTGCCGAGTTGGGATAGCAGCGAGTTTCGAGGAGTTGGTTGCCCTTTGTAACGAAGAACTCCGCGTTAGATGGCTCCGAAGTTTGTTGAAGTATTGTCAGAATTGCCTAAACCCACCAGTGGTACGGTAGCTGATCCAGTTTACGTCGGTGTGAAAAGCTATGAGCCCTCACCCCTCCATGGAAACGGTCTCTAACGTGCCCAAGCTACGTCTCTTGGTCCTTTCGGAGATCGACGACTGGGATTTTGGCCGGCAATTGAAAGCTTGCGGGCATGATCTTGTAGCCTGGGCTCGTCCTAGGTGGAAGCGAGGCCCAAAGTGTGGCGACCTTTGTCATGCGGTCAGGGCCACCATTAAAGCTATTTTGTGCCAACCCAAACCGATACGGACAATTAAACCTAGATTCGATGCCTGGAGATGGCTTAATAAGGAAAAGATCCTGCGCATCACCTCCCCCAACGTTAACTCTCCCACTTTTGTTGAATATGTGAAGCGCTTGAACGTTGATCTTATCGTGGTCTATTTCTTCCCTCAGATTTTAAAGACGGCAATTCTCGAAACTCCTCGGTTGGGAATCTTAAACTGTCACCCCTCGCTGCTCCCTCGTTATGGAGGACCACATCCGGCATTTTGGATGCTCAAGAATGGGGAATCAGTTGCAGGGGTTACCGTTCATATGATGACGGAAAAAATTGATGCAGGGGATATTGTCGCCCAACAAGAACTGATTATCGGAGAGAACGAGAATGCTGGGCAATTGACGCAACGACAACACCATGCAGCTGCTACGCTCCTGACAGAAGCCGTCAATGCCATGGCGCAAGGAACAATCGACCTCAAGCCACAAAATATCGCGGAGCGTAGCTATTTTGGAAAGAAGAACGCAGCCGACACCACCCTTGATTGGAAAAGGTCTGGGAGACAAATTGCAAATCTGTGGCGCGCGTTACAACCATATGAACCTCTCACAGCATGTCTAAATGGTACAACCATCAGGATTTACGATGCGCGACCTCAGGAGGGGCCTCCGTCAGGGAGAGCTCCTGGGGAAATCATGGCAAAGCAATCGGGGAGACTCCTCGTACAGACCGGCAATGGATATCTCGAGATACGGTCCTATGAAATTGTACCGTTTCACGGTTGGGTCAATCGTATTCTACAAGAGTTCCTGCTGCCCGTTGGCAGCCGTTTTGACCTTGCTCCGTCAGCAATGGGCCGAGCATCTAAAGCCGTCTCATGAGCACGGTATGCAAATCCAACGGAATGGCCTACGGTCCTGCGGGCAGCGGAAGCCTGAGACAGTTGCCGACACTTTTGTTTTTTCCCCGAACAAGTATCGAGCCACATGACGTCGGTTGGTAGTTCATCGCGGGCCAGGTGCGGCGAATCTCTACCGCCTGCTGGTCGGCCGTAACGCGCTCCCGGAGCATCCCCTTCACATCACGCCCGGCGGAGACACCTCCGCATCCGATACGCCCAAGGCGACATGAAATCTCTCCGTGGCTCTGCTCTCAAGGCCGCGCACGGACGAGACGATCAGAATAGTAGAATGTCCCGGTTTTCTGGCCCCCGCGCCGCGGGCGGATGAGTCGATCGAGCGCTTACACCGCACTATCCCCACCCGTTCACTTTGCCATCGCCACTCGATACAATCACTATCGATGCGTCTCCTCGTCTGCTACAGCGCCACCAGGCTGGATGGTTACATTGCCGGACCGGCCGGAGAGATTGACTGGTCCTTCACTGAGCCGGGTGATCAGAAACAAGAACCACCGCGGGTGGACTTTTTCAACAGCCTGCTAGGAGGATGACATGTTCGGTCCAATCACACTCCCCTTCGGAGCCAAAATGCTGTTCAACACCGTCAGGCTCAAGCCCGGAGTCACGTTCGAGGATGTTGAATTGGCCGTCGGTGAACTCTGCAGCGTCGTCAAAGGAACCTACGGAGGTGACAAAGGCGGATTCCTCGCCGGACAAGTGTTCAAGTTCTCCGGCTTCGTGTCGAACGAGGGATCCCTCTCTGAATCCAGAACCGCCGACGACCATTATGTCATCGTTACCTATTGGCGCTCGTTCGAAGAGCACGAACGATCCCATGCGGACGAAGTCTTCAACAACAAGTTCACCGCACTGGCGGCCATGTGTTCCGACACCAAAGAACTAGGGTACGACATGCTTTGGCAAGGCGCGGCAGGGAGCCGATAACGAAGGCCACCATCACCCCGCAGACTATCTGATTGGAAACTGGAAGAGCGCACCCGCCGCGCGGACGAGGGTCTTCAACGGAACACTTCTTTAAACAGCTCCAGCATCGCCGCCCAAGACTTTTTGTCGGCTTCCGCATTGTACTCGAGGGCATCCATCTGTACTGCCCCACTTAATTTCTGGACAGTTGGTTGAACATCGTAAACTATCATTTCTGCAAAGAATTCAGTCCGCTGCGAGTCCCCAGTTCTTAAGAGACATCAAGGCCAACTCGTTCGTGACTCTGGTGAGAGACCCTCGGTTGTCTTCTGCTGCGTTGGGTTATGAATAAATTCAGTGGGTTTCCTGCATTCAGCTGACTATGCTACCTGTCTACATTTTAAGCGGGGCACAACAGTGACTCTGGGAAAGGGCCTCGGCTGTCTTCCGCTATGATGAGTTTTGAATAGTGTCATTGGGTTTCATGCATCCAGCTGGTTAGGCTACCTGTCCACAATTTAAGTGGGGCACAGCTCAGGCGGTGCGGTAATGAAGGCACCAGAGAGAGATCGGACATCAGAATGAATGAAGTCAGTGTGTTTGTGTCCCAATATGGGGAGGTCGTGCTCTTCGCTATAGTATTTGCCGAACAGATCGGATTGCCGTTGCCAGCTGTTCCCGTCCTGCTTTCGGCTGGTGCCTTAGCTGGTGCCGGAAAGATGGATCTCGCGGGAGCTATCGTCCTCTCCGTTATGGCTTGTATGGTCGGCGATCTGATCTGGTATGAGCTGGGGCGCCGGCGGGGCAGACGCGCGTTGAACCTCTTGTGCCGGATCTCGCTGGAACCGGATTCCTGCGTACGGCGCACGGAGAATTTCTTTACCCGGCATGGCGTGCGATCTCTCGTCTTGGCCAAGTTCATTCCAGGATTGAGTACGTTAGCACCGGCGCTCGCCGGATTGTTCCGAATAAGCATGCAACGATTTCTCCTCTACAACGGGTTGGGTGCTGTCCTCTGGACCCTCGCGTTTATCATTCCCGGCTATTTGCTCAGCGACCAAATTGAGCGCTTGGCGGGAGCGGCCGAGCGTCTGGGCTTATGGCTGGCCTTCTTTTTCGGTGCAGGGATCGCCGCTTACCTCGCGTACAAGTTCGTCCATCGACAGCTTCTTCTGCGGGAGCTGCGAATCGCACGTATTACGGCAGAGGAGTTGAAGCGGATGATGGATGACGGCCATGAGCTCAAGGTGGTGGATTTGTGGGGCGCGCTGGATCACGAAGCCGATCCCTATACAATTCGAGGCGCGCTCCGCATGACACCGGAGGAACTGGAGCAGCGTCACCATGAAATTCCGCGCCACCAAGATGTGATCCTCTTCTGCGCTTGCCCAAATGAAGCCACGGCCGCCAAGATGGCATTGCTGCTGCGGAGTAAGGGGATCACCAGAGTCCGGCCTCTTCTCGGAGGAATCGACGCATGGCGTGAAAAGGATTTTCCCGTGGAAGCTCTGACGGTGGTCGAGGTCTCAACGCCAACCGAGACTAACTGACGTGGTGCACGAGTCAATGCCATGTGATAGGGCAACTGGTTTCCAGCCAGTTGATCTGTAAGTGTCGTTGAAAAACAAAGACATACAGCACCTGCTGCTGATCACAAGAAGCTAGTGTTTTTCGCAACTCAGAGAGGTACCATACTCTCCCTGGTCGCTATACAGTTTTTCTTCAGAAGGCATAGTCGCGGTACAGATCTGGACCAATTGTTCATGCCTCACGGCTCCATGACGTGTGGCCGGGTGTTGAATTACGCAGTGAGGGATCAGTTAGGCAACGCCGTACACGTTGAAGAAGTGATCGATTTTACCGAGTCGCACGACGCAGCGTGCTTCCTGTAGGAAAGGTGCTCGATAAAATGAAAGAGGCAGAACTGCTAGTCAGAGAGATGATCGAAAAGATTCCCATCCTGGCCTGGTCCTGCCAGCCAGATGGGACCGCAGATTTCCTTAACCAACGGTGGCTCGACTATACAGGACTATCGACGGAAGAGGCTGTTGGTTGGGGGTGGCAAGTTGCGATCCATTCCGAAGATTTAGGAAAATTAATGGACACGTGGCTCCGCCTCCTTGCTACTGGAGAGCCCGGTGATGTCGAAGGGCGCTTGCGACGTTTCAATGGAGAATACCGGTGGTTCCTATTTCGTGCTGTCCCGATCCGAGACGAGGAGGGAAGAGTCGTCAGATGGTATGGAACGAACACGGATATTGAGGATCGCAAGTGGGCGGAGACGTTGCTGGCCGGAGAGAATCGGCTTTTGAAGATGATGGCCGAGGACAATTCATTATCTTCGATCCTCGATACATTGTGCCGGGTTGTCGAGGAGTTGTCAGCCGGCACTCAGTGTTCGATTCTGTTCTTGGATTCTGATGGGCACCGACTCCGGCACGCTGCCGCTCCCAGCCTTCCGGCAAGCTATACGGCAGCGATTGATGGCGTCTTCATCGGCCCATGCGCGGGATCGTGTGGAACGGCCGCCTACCGCAGAGAACCAGTCATCGTTTCCGACATCATCACGGATCCCCTGTGGGCCGACTATTGCGATTTGGCCTCAACGCATGGGCTGCGAGCGTGTTGGTCCACACCGATATTTTCTTCAACTGAAAGGGTGTTGGGTACCTTCGCGATATACTCACATGAACCGTGTAGCCCCAGCCCGCAACAGCAGACTATGATCGAACAGTTCTCCCATCTGGCAAGCATTGCGATCGAGCGCGCACAGGCATTCGATGCGTTGCGACGAAGCGAGTCCTACTTAGCTTACGCGCAGAGACTGAGTCTCACGGGAAGTTTTTGTTGGCGTGTTTCCAGCGGAGAAATCACATGGTCTGAGGAGACGTTTCGAATTTACGAATATAGCCCGATGGTTAAGCCAACAATGGAGCTGGCATGCCAAAGGATTCATCCGGAAGATATCACTCTCTTCCAAGAGAACATGATGTGCGCACCACAAAAGGGGAAAGATGTTGATTTTGAACATCGTTTGATGATGCCGGATGGTGCGGTCAAATATGTCAAAGTTGTGGCTTGCGCCGTAAGAGATAAATCGGGAAAACTCGTCGAGTTTGTCGGGGCGGTGATGGACGTGACTACAGCAAAGAAGGCGGAAGATAGGATCCGGCAAGACGAAAGGGAGTTCCGGCAGATTGTCGAAGCCATCCCCCAGCTCATCCTCGTCCTGACACCGGAAGGGAGTCCTCTGTATGCCAATGAGCTGCTGCTCGAATACACCGGTCTTACCCTTGAAGACGTTCGAGCGGAGGACTTTCGTGAGCGTGTCTTTCATCCGGACGATGTGGAGAGGTTGCGGGACGAACGCCGGCAGGCGCTTGCACGCGGAGTCTCATTTGAAATGGAGCAACGAGTGCGCCGGAAAGGCGGACAGTATCGGTGGTTTCTCACCCGTCTCAACCCGGTGCTGGATGGACAGGGCCACGTCATTCGGTGGTATGCGACGGGAACCGACATCGACGATCGCAAACGGGCTGAAGAAAGGATACAAAAAGAGAACTTGGCGTTGCGCGAAGAGATCGATCACTCTTCGATGTTTGAAGAAATCGTCGGCTCGTCGAAAGCGCTCCGAAAAGTACTCGTACAAGTCGCGAAAGTGGCGCCATCGGATTCCACGGTGCTCGTGCTGGGTGAGACCGGGACGGGCAAGGAGCTGATCGCTCGGGCCATTCACAAGCGCTCGAAGCGGTCGTCCCGAGCGTTTATTCGCGTCAATTGCGCGGCAATCCCTGCGTCGCTCATTGCCTCTGAGCTGTTCGGACACGAGAAAGGCGCATTTACGGGCGCGCTGCAACGGCGTCTGGGACGGTTTGAGCTGGCTGATGGCGGGACGATCTTCCTTGACGAGATCGGGGACCTGCCGGCCGAGACCCAAATCGCTCTGTTGAGAGTACTCCAAGAGAGGGAAATTGAACGAGTCGGCGGCAGCCAATCGATTTCCGTGGACGTGCGCGTGCTGGCCGCCACGAACCGCGACCTGAAGGCGGCCAT
>JBGPVY010000020.1:0-20411 GCA_041491905.1 Nitrospiraceae bacterium
AACCACCGTATTCGACCGCCAAGCCATCGTGCTGACTCTCATTCCCGATGACTTCACCACTTGGCTCGGCGGCGACTCCGAATTGATGACGTTCCATGATATCCGGGCCTACTCCAGACGCCGGCAGCAGCAGGGCTCCCAGGCCGCACGTCTTACGACAGACTATTACGGCCGAATCGCGTTCCCCTTCGTTACCGTGATCATGGTCCTAGTAGGCATTGCGCTGAGTCTGCGCCGGAGTGGCACCAGAGGAGGCAGCATGGCGATGGGCATTGGGCAGGCGCTCGCCGTCGGCTTCTGCTATTGGACGACACACTCCATCGCGATCGCACTCGGCCGCGGTGGGGCCTTGACGCCTCTGATCGCCGGCTGGATAGCGAACGTTCTCTTCATGAGTTACGGCCTCTATCTGATGATCAAGGTGCGCTACTAGCAGACCGTGATGCGTGACGCGCGAGACATGCGAGAAAGGCGCGACGTGCGTGATCTAAGTAAGAAGTTCCGGAAGCCTCAAACTTCGGACCTCGAACCCTCATCCATCTCGCTCGTCTCGCCAGTCCCGCCCGTCTCGCGTGGCCACTGGTTGACTGATCCCGGTGCTTCCGGTAAGTAGAGACCAGATCGTTACCGAAAGGATTTTAGCAAGATGCGCTCGCGTGTTGTCGTCACAGGGTTGGGTATCGTCTCTCCCATTGGGATCGGGGTCAGTGATTTTTGGAAAGCTGCCCTCGCCGGCCAATCCGGCATCTCGGCAATTACCTCGTTTGACCCGTTTCCCATGGACGGCTACCGCTCCAAGGTCGCAGGCCAGGTGCGTGACTTCGCGGTCGAACGGTTTGTCGACTCAGCCCATGGCGAACGCGTGGACCGCTACGCCCAGTTTGCCCTCGTGGCAGCGAAGGAAGCGTTGGCCGACTCGGGCCTCCAGATGGCGAAAGAGAACCCTCACCGCGTCGGGGTCATCGTGGGAGCCGGCATGGGCGGGATGGTGATGGGCGAGCGTGAAATCACGCAGCTCTACCAGCAGCAGAAACCCCATCGCGTCCATCCGAACTTTATTCCCGTCATCACTCTCAATTCGGCCTCCGGCATTATCGCGATGGCCTACGGCGCCAAGGGCCCCAACCTGACCATCTCGACCGCCTGCTCCTCCAGCGTCCACGCACTCGGACAAGCGCTCCACTGTATCCGCGAGGGCCGTGCGGATGTCGTGATCACCGTGGGAGCCGACGCCAGCATTACCCCGCTCGTCTTCGCCGGATTTTGTTCCCTGCGTGCCCTCTCGTCCAAATTCAACGATCACCCGGAGAAGGCCTCTCGGCCCTTCGATCGGTTGCGGGACGGTTTTATCATGGGAGAAGGCGCCGGGACGCTCATCTTGGAATCGGCCGCGCATGCCAAGAAACGCAAGGCGAGAGTTTATGCTGAAATTGCTGGCTACGCCGCCACCAGTGAGGCATATCACATGGTCATCCCTCGTGAAGATGGCCTGGAAGTGGCCCATACGATGAGGCTTGCCCTCGCTGATGCCGGCGTGACCCCGGCACAGGTGGATTACATCAATGCTCACGCCACGTCGACGACCATCGGCGACGCCGTCGAAGTCAGGGCGATTCGACGACTCTTTAAATCGCGCGCGGACAAGATTACCATTAGCGCCACCAAGTCGCTGATCGGCCACACGCTGGGCGCCGCCGGTGCAATCGGGGGCATCGCCTCGGTGCTGGCCATTCACACGGGCCAGATTCATCCAACCGCCAACTATGATGATCCAGATCCGGCTTGTGCGCTGGCAGGACTCTCTCGATCAGCGCAGGAGCGTCGTGTGAAGGTGGTCTTGCTGAATGCCTTTGGATTTGGCAGCAACAACGCCGCTGTGGTATTGAAACAGGCGACTCGGTAGAAAGCTAGCCGCGCGACAGGCTGAAGCTGATGTCAAGGCTGGGGCTCAGATGAGGACAGTCAGATTCTCGCTCAGCCTCAACCCTAAACTCAGCCTTCTCCAAGCTGGCGGACTTTTTCAGCAACCGGCAGGAGAACGACGGAGAGCATCAACCGATGGCAACTGATCCCAGCATATCGTTGAAAATCCGTACAGCCTTGGCTGAGTACCTGAAACGCGATCCGGCCACGATACTGACTACACAGCATCTGCGTGATGATTTAGGTCTCGACTCTATGGCGGTGATCGAACTGCTGTATCGCATCGAAGAGGCCTTCGATCTCCAGATCCCCGACCAAGATCTGGTGGGGCTGACGAATGTCGGCCATGTCGTGAGTTATGTGGAAAAGCGGTTGGGGAAAACGGCCTCACCCGCCCCGACCAAGAAACCAGCGAAGCCGTCGAAGCCAAAGGGCAAAAAGAAATCCTAATCCATATGGCGATGCGGGCACGCATTCCTATCTCACTGGCACAGATCCACGGCGTAGTCGGCGGAGAACTTGTGGGGTCGCCACAAGCCACCGTTACGAGCCTAGCCAGTTTTGAAGAGGCAGGCCCGAACGACCTGACCTTCATCACCGGGGATCGGATGCTCAAGACGAGCGGGCCCACCGCTGCCGGAGCACTCCTCGCCCACCGGCGTCTTGCTGAGATCGCCAATCCCCACATCGTAGTCGCCAATCCCACACTGGCCTTTGCGCAGATCGCACAGACCTTCTTTTGCCCCGTCTCCCCTCCTCGCGGCATTGCCGCGGACGTCGTCCATGGCGTTGATACTCAGGTCGGTTCCGATGTCTCGATCTGGCCGGGAGTCACCCTGGGAGACCGGGTCACGATTGGCGCGCGAGTGACACTCTATCCCGGTGTTTTTGTCGGCAACGATACGACGATCGGGGACGATACGCTGCTGTATCCCAACGTCGTCGTCAGGGAAGGCTGTACGATTGGAGCGCGGGTGATCATTCACAGTGGCACGGTGATCGGGAGCGACGGATTCGGCTATGTGCAGGACCAGGGACGGCATTACAAAATTCCCCAGCTCGGCGGAGTTACGATCGAGGATGACGTTGAGCTCGGGGCGAATGTCACAGTCGACCGAGCCACACTCGGTCAAACGGTCATCAAGCAGGGCACCAAGGTCGACAATCTGGTCCAGATCGCCCATAACGTGACGATCGGTGCCCATTCAATCCTGGTGGCACAGGTCGGCATCGCCGGCAGTACTCGCGTGGGGCATCACGTCATGATCGGTGGACAGGCAGGGCTGTCAGACCACATCGCCATCGGAGATCAGGTCATGATTGCCGCTCGCGCAGGTGTCAATCGCAGCCTCGAACCCAACCAGATCGTGTCAGGAACTCCCGTGATGCCGCATGAAGTCTGGGTGAAGGCCCAAGCCGTGATTCCACGGCTTCCTGAACTCCGGCAGGCCGTACGCACATTGGAAGAACGGATGAAGCAGCTTGAAGCATCCCTCTCAACCCCCCCAGCCTCCAAAACGAAAGCCAAAAAAAAGAACCGTAAAAGGTGAGAACCGGCTGCCAGACAAACCAGATAGACCAGATAGACCAGAGAAACCAGATGAACCAGATAGACCAGCCTAGTCCACCACTCCACGCCAACAGAACAACTTGGCCCAGTAGAATGCCGCCCAGGGCACGAACACAGCCGGTATCAGGTCTAGCTCGCCGTATATAATGGCCAGGGCCGATGAGCCGAAGATCAAGGCCGCTCCGGCAATGGAGATCGCAGTGACAAAGCCACGCCCAGGGTGCTCGATCGCCGGCACCTCCGGCTCAGCCCTGGCCTTCCTGTTGCGTTGAGCCACAGCTGTCCGCATCTTTGCTGCATACACCTCGGGAAAGGCCGTAAAGAGATAGCGGTGATAGCGTGCCTGCGCAAATCCACACAACGCACCGACCGCGAGTAAGACTGAGCTGGTGAGAAACGTTACCCAGCTATACGTATGGTTCACCAGCAGTTGATAGCCAAGTGACCCCACTCCGCCGACCAAGCAGACCAGTCCGATCGTCCCGGCGGGGAGGAGGATATGAGACCGGATATAGTGGCGAGCTTGCTCATCAATTTTCTCCGGCCGCAAAACTGTCACAAGTTTCGGCATCGATGCGTTCTCCGACCATATCTGCTACCAGACTTCTCATCCTCGACAAGAGAAGGCATTAAGCCGGTGGCATCATACCATCCTTCCGCGGCTTGTTACATGGACGAGGAAAGGAGACTAGGCGTCTGCGTCGGATCTGATTGAGCAAGACGCTTAATCCCCTTGACTAGACGAGTAATTGTGGATGACGCATGAGCAACGGTGGACGGCATACCTGATTTTCATATCATGGGCACCCATCTGCATACTCAATGGTGCGAAATCAGGCGTTGGCACCGAAACGTCTCTCTCTGACAGGCCTTCCGCCGTCATCTGCATGAAGCTCCGCGAAGGAAAAGGCGACAGTGAGGCAGGACATTGGCACCTCCACTCTCAGTGTCCACAAAAGGTGTGCATGGCGTGTGGATAACCATGTGGATGAGCGGCCAATACCATGCCGTACCACAGTACCTCACACATTGCCCAATCGGTAGGCAGCACAATCCGTGCAATTTCACCGAGATGCAATTTTTCAGCAGAAACTTGTATGGGACAAGAGCGCAGATTCCGCACGACCCAGAAGATTCTTTAGAGTCGAGCGTACAGAAGTGTGCAGACTGACCGGGCCAAGTTCACGCGAGACTCGCGCGAAAAGCGGGACGAGCGAGACGGGGGAGAGTTTGAGGTCCGAAGTTCGAGGGTTACGGAACTTCGAGTCGCGTCTGTCGCGCTAGGCTTGCCCGTCGCGCGCTTGAGAAACTGGCAGGATATCGCTGATGGCGGATCGTTCCACGCGACCGATATTGCCCCACTGTTCCGCCATCGGAATCAATGCATGAATCCTCGTCTCGACCGTTCCCAGTCGCTGTGCCAACGTCGACGTTTTACGATAGGCCGCGACCATGAGGAAGGATCGCAGCCCTTGCAAAAACATCGTGATCATCGTTGCCTGCACATGGCCGGCCAGATCGTAGAGGGCCTCGACCTGTTCGAGAATCGGATCGAGCTGAGACGCCGTGACGAAATCCGTCGCCCCGCTCGCTCGTATATTCGCAAGCGTTGAACTGATGATGGGAACCCGCCGACGGACTTCTTGAAGGAACTCTTCGTCGAGTCGGTCAAGTTCAGTTAAGATGCGCCCGACGCCGGCGACATCAAGATGATCGGCTTCCCGTTCGGCTCGCTGAATCACCGCCTCCAGCACATCGCGGGTTGGCTGCATCGACCGGGCACGAGCTTGCTGCAGGTCCCGCAGGGCATGGATCAGCGGGACGCTGGCACTCACGGTGAGCGGAGTCTGCAACTGGGGAGCCGCAAGTTGCTCAGTCACGATGGCAGGAAGAGCCTCCACGGATTCGCTCACCCTTTCCACAGGAACGTCATCAGTTCCAGCACGTTCGTCCTCGTGGTCTCCTGCTAAGCGACGCACGGCCAGGCTGATCCGATCCAACCCCTCCTGAAGCGACTGGAGCGCTGCTGTCATCGCACGTGGTTCTTGGCGGCCCACATCGTGGAGAATCGGAAGCAGATTCGAGGCCATCTGCTCGATAGTACGGAGCTGAACCGTCGACGCAGATTTGGCAAGGTTCGTAATGCCGTGTAAGAGAATCCCGTAGAGCTTCGGACGGACCGCTCCGTTGGCCCCCTCAGTGAGCTGTTTCACCGCCATCTGAATTTGAGCCAGCCATTGATGCGCTTCGAGGGCGAATAACCCGATCACTTCCTTTTCAAAACTTGCATCCGCAAGATCCTGCGCAGGAGGCCGACTTATCCATCGATGCGCGCCAGACAGCGAGGCAGCCCCGCCTTCTGGCACAGAAGTCCTGGACTCGACGGCACCTTGAATCGCACTCGCGAGAGCATCCAAGCCTTCCAAGAGCGACGTAAATTGATCAGATGCTGAGGGAACGACCCCGGATGTCTTGGCGCGCGTTTCATCCGCTGGAAAGAATACGCGCGCGACGTCAGGAGGCTGCAGTGTTTCGATGATTGACACGAGAGGGGTGAGGCTTAGATCGAGCTGCTGCCCCTCCTGGCCACGGGCCGCATCGCCGTCGATCCACACGACTGGGCGGAGTGGATAGCGCGCATTGACGCGCATGACAGACCCGACTTCGCCGGTGGTCAATCGTACCGAGGTACCCAGCGGATAGGCCGACAGCTGTTCGACCAAGGCTTTGACGACCTCGCGAGGGAACGCCGTCCGTTCCGCCACCATCAATTCTCGCACCGCTTCGTGCGGAAAGAATCGGCGGCGATACCCGCGCGGGCTCACGAGGGCATCGAAGATATCCACCACGCCGATGATTTGGGCAAACTCGCTGATCTGCCGCCCCTTCAGCTTGTTCGGATACCCCTGCCCGTTCCACCGCTCGTGCGCCTGGCGCACCACTTGTGCCAGCCAGTCGTATTTCGGACCCGCCTTTCGAATCGCTTCATAGCCGAGTTCGGGATGCTGTTCAATGAGCGTACGTTCATCATGAGTCAACCGGCCCGACTTGGTGATCAGCGACTGCGGCACGGCAAAGAGACCGATGTCGTGCAGGAGCCCCGCGAAGGTAAGCCGTTCCAGCTCTTTTCCGTGATATCCCAGTCCGGCACCGACCTTTGTCGCCAAAATTGCGACATTCACGAGATTTGTAATCAGCGGAGGGCCTGCGGGACCACTCATAGCCTGAACGAGCAATTGGTCACTTCTCATGAGCGCCTCCGCCATCCCCGTTGCCAGGGCGGACAAGGCCTCCAAGTCGAGTTCGTCTTGCCGTTGCACGGCAAGAGCCACACCCGTCAATTGCTCCTGCGCAATGCGATACCAGTCTGTCGCGCTGTATTCGTTCATGGCCTGCGGCCGTCCTCACGGAACATTCGACAATACATCATATGACTTGCCCGACCCGCTGAACAAGCCGGTCATCGGTCTGTAAGACGTGCTCGATCGCTCCAGTGAAGAGACATTGATCACAGAGTGCATTAATGAGCCGCCCGATCCCATTGCCCTGTTCATAAATGACTGCGTCGATCGGAAGAGCCCGGAGTCCCAAATATGTCGTATAATCGAATTCTGAGTTCATCGTGCCATCATCATCACTCGGAGGGTGCTCTTTCGCCACGCGCCTCAACGAACCTGTGTGCGGGGTGTCGGCATATTGGTTACGAGCGGCTGGCAGGGAGCAAATCATCGATCGCGGTACGTTGGGCCCGCCCATGCTCCACCCACTGGCGGATGGCATCGCCCATCACGTGCAGCCGTGCCTTCACCGATTCCACCCGTGTGGCAGCCAGATGCACTCGACGTTGCGCCACCACGGTCAGCAGACTGTGCAGACCTGTGAAAAACATCATGGCCGAGCCCGCATTCACCTGCTGCGCTTCTGTGCGCAGACGTGCGGCGTCTTGAAGAGAGGCTTCGAGGGCCATCATGCGTGAGGAGGCCTCACCCCCGTCCATCTTGAGGGCACTCATCCTCTTAACAATCTCGGGCACCCGCTCGTCAATCGCTTTCAGAAATGACTCTTCCGCTTCGGACACCCGCGCAAGATATCCTTGAATGACCGTGGCATCGATACGTTCGACACCGGCCTGAACCTGTCCTTCCATCTGCTCGATCAAGCTCCGGATAAGGTTGTGCCCGGACGCAATACCGGAAGTCTGCTTTTTTTGTAGTTCCCGAAGCGCTTGCAGAAACTCCCCGGGAGAGAGACTTGCGTAAACCGCCTCAGCCGCCGCACCACTCCCGTCGTCTTCAAAGGAGATGCCCGTCGCACGGGTCAACGCCGTATGGATCTGTCCCAGCTGTTTACAGAGCGCAATAAAGTCTTGAGCAGAGAGCGCCTTCTGTGGGTCCTGGAGAGCTTCGACAAAGGGAATCGCCGCGAAGCTGGCATGCTCGACGTCTGGAAGATTGATCGTGGCCGCGGTCCCGCCGAGATTCATTACTCCGGCAGAAATCGTCTCAATCAGCTTGGCATGCCGCTCCGGCGCCGGTCCCTGTTGCAGCTCATCAAGAGCGACATGAATGTTCTCGAGCCATTCATGCGCTTCCTGAACAAAGATATCGACCAGCTCTTTCTGAAAATCGTCTGTGGTGTCGGCAGCCATGACATCAGTCCTTCAGGACAGTAACGGCCCACGAGAATGGATCGTACAGGATCAGGACTGTCGTTTTCCGCTTCCGAGCTGAGAAGCCAATCCCGCAATCTCGCCAAGCTTTTTCGCCATCTCTTCAAACCGCTTGGTGGCTTGCTCGGCTGATTGTTCAGTTTCCGATACGTGCTTCGCCAGAAGGCTATTTCGTTCTCGTTCCGTCTGAAGCAGTGTTTCAAACTCCTGGGCTTTCTGCGAAGCGCGCTCAGCCTCGGAAACACGCGCGGCAAGACCCTTGCTTTTTTCCTGTTCAGCAGCGAGAGCTTGTTCTAACGTGCGCACTCGTCCAGCAACCTGTTCACTCTCGGCCACACGACGAGTCAAATCGCTCGTACGCTCCTGCTCTTTCGCAAGTCGCTGCGCCAAGTCCTGAGACCGAGTCACGGATTCTTCCATCGCGGTCATCGTTTGAACCAGTTGCGCGGCTGCCTGGCGCTCGGCATTGAGAGTCGCCTCCAGCTCTTGGACACGACTTGCGTTCTTCTGCAGCTCCGTTATACGCGTTGCTTGTTGGGCGCTGCCTTCCCGTTCTTTCTGAAGAGCCGCCTCCAGTTCCTGCACCTGAGCAGTGGCGCTGTCCGCCTCTGCGAGTTTTTTCTTCAGCTGGGCAGCCTGTTCACGTTCCCTTGCCAGCATCGACTCGAGTTCCTTGACACTACCCAACAGTCCTTCGAGTTGCGCCACTTGCTGTGCACTGTGCGTCGCTTGATCTCGTTCGGCCCGAAGTTCTTCCTCTAGCGGCTTCAATCGCGCAACTGTCACCGCCTCGATACTCTTCGCCACAGGCGCGGCAGCTCCTTGCCGCTTGGCCAACAGCTCGAGCACGCGATCCTTGAGAGAAGTGCCTTGGAACGGTTTTTTCAAAACCCCGTCGGCGTGACAGGATTCAGCCTGCTTCGTCACCTCATCGTTCACAATGCCGGAGATCAAGAGCACTGGCGTGTTCACTAACGCCCGCTGCGCGCGCACAAAGGCGCAAACCTCATAGCCGCTTTTATCCGGCATAATCACGTCGGATACGACCAAGTCAGGCGTCTCTTTGGCCAGATAGGCCAAGGCCTCCTCGCCGTTCGCAGCAAGAGTGACTCCAAATCCAGCCTCAGTCAGTAACCGTTCGGCAACTTTCCGAACCGCAATACTGTCGTCGGCAACCAACACTTTCGGCATAGCAGAGTCCTTTCCTCAGTACTCTGAACTTCTAACGGCATCCTGCCTCGACCGGCCAAGTTGCTGCAAGGCCACGATAGCGACATCGTTTTCGCCAATCGTGATTGAGCCCAGCGTTTCAATATCCCCTCTGCCGTTCGGACGAATCGCCGTCGCATCCACAGTCTCGAGAGACGGCACATCGGCGTCGATGCAGATGGCCATCGGCCCATCGAGGTGGCGAGCCACCAGGCACAGCAAGGGATCTCCCTGCACGGTGCGACTCAGTCTGGCTGCCAAATCGTAGACCGGCATCACATGGCTACCCCGCTTCAGCATGGCTTGCACGAATGGAGTCCGACTCGGCACCGGAATGCTCTCAGTCCAGGGCGACACCCCCCCCACATCTTCTGTCCGTGCGGCCAGCTTCATTCCACCAATGGAAAACACCACCACATTCCACGACCGTTTCGTGGCCTGAGCGTGCTGTTGTCCATGAGCTGCCCTCAGCATAATTCACCAACTGCGGCTGGGGTTGCCGCAACCATCTGTTCCGCCTGCCCGACGGACACAGGTATTACGTCAGCCAACTCTCCCAGTGCCCACGAAGGATTCAGGATCAACACCAACTGATCCTGATACAGCATCATCCCCTCAAACCAGTTTCGTTCATCGCGTTGAAACTGTGGTGGCAACGGAAGACAGTCCTTCCGTTCTACGTCCGTCAAGCCCACCACCTGCTCAACACGAATCGCGCCGTGGGAGCGGCCGGTCGAGTACAACACTGTCCTCATCTCGAGACCGGACAAGTTGGCGACCACCGAAAGCCGTTGGGCAAGATCTACCGGTTGGTAGACGGTCCCCGCCGCAGTCACGGCCTGTTCGTTCCCTGCCTCTGCTTGCGTGAGAACACCACGAACACCGTCCGCAGGCAGGGCCACATAGCTGCCCCCCAGACGGACGACCAAGAGACTGGCCGTCTCCACGATCATATTCGTCGAATTATGACGACCTCGTAAACTCATAATTGATACCGCATGTGCGACTGTCCGATACCAGGAACCACTCCAAGGAACGAATGATTAAACCCTATTTACGCGCGGCGGTTTCTTTGCCGATCAAGCGTTCAACTTCCTGGATCAAGGCCCGCTCTTCTACCGGCTTGGCAATATAGGAGCTCGCTCCGATATTGAGTGCCATTTGTTGGTGCTTGTCACCGGCTCGAGTCGTCATGACGATGATCGGTGTCTGCTGCGTTTGCGATCGGCTGCGCAATCCCTGGATAACTTCATAACCATTGAGCTTCGGCATCTCAAGATCGGTGATGATCAGCCGATAGTTTTGCGCAGACGCCTTACGGAGACCGTCTTCTCCATCCACCGCCGTATCGACTTCATACCCGGCCGACTCCAACATCCGACCCACGAACTTTCGGATGCTCAAGGAGTCGTCGATCAGGAGAAGCGACTGCTCCGACGCGTTCGGCTCTGGGGCCTTGGCGTATGGAACCAGCGAGTCCGCCGACGCCGTCGCATCCGCAGGCAACTCCGGTACCGCAGCGGCGTGCGCCCCTCGCGCCATTAATCGAGCAGGATCCAACACAAGAACCACGCGCCCTTCCGGATCGATGGTGGCACCGCCGAAGCTGGAATGTTCCAACGACTTAAACGGCCCCAGCGGCTTAATGACGATTTCCTGACGACCGAGCAATTCATCGACCAGCAGACCGATCATCCCATCGGCCGTTCGCACGATGACAACCGGCTTTCCGGTTTCCATCGGTACTCTGCTTCGGTTGAGGAGCTGCTGGAGGGGCTGCACTTCGATCGCCTCGTCACCGATATGCAAGATCGATCGTTCGCCCATCTGTTGATGCACGTTGGGCGTCAACATGGTGACTTCGCGCACCGCCGGCAGAGGAATCCCGTAGCGCTCACTCCCTACTCGCACCATGAGAGCCGTCGCAATCAATAATGTAAGCGGGAGACTCAAGGTAAACTTCGTCCCCACGCCTCGAATGGATTCGACGTCGATGTGGCCGTTCATGCTTTCAATGACCCGCTTGACCACATCCATGCCGACTCCTCGCCCCGCGTGATCGTCGATCTGGTCGGCCGTCGAGAATCCCGGTACGAAAATAAACCTGATGACTTCGGATTCAGGCATCGAACGGGCCACCTCCGGGCGGATCAGTCCTCGCTCTACCGCCTTGGCCCGGATCTTTTCGACGTCGAGCCCGGCCCCATCGTCTTCCACTTCGATCACCACCGCACTCCCACGATGCGCCGCGTGGAGATAAATCGTGCCAGCCGCCGGCTTCCCCTTCGACACGCGATCAGCCGCAAGCTCGATCCCGTGATAGACCGCGTTGCGCACGAGGTGCACTAAAGGATCGACCAGCCGCTCCACGATGCCTGTATCGACTTCAGTATGTTCACCGGACGTGACCACCGTCACTTCTTTCCCTGTCGCACGCGCCATCTCGCGCGTGGCCCGGCGGAATCGGGTGAACGGGGTGCCGATCGGCACCATGCGGGCCCGAGCGATTTCATCCCGCATACCGAGGGTCAGCTGCGCCAGATGACTCATGTCTTCATGTGAACGGCGGATCGACCCGCTCAATTGCGTCATCGATTCTGAAATATCCGCCGTAACCTCATTGATGCGTCGAGCCAAAATATTAAAATCGTCGTACTTGTCGAATTCAAGGCTGCCGAAGTCGCTGAGACTGGTGACTCCTTGAGCCGGGGCGGTCGCTGGACCGGGGGAGGTGGTCGGAAGAGTAAAGGTATGCTCTTCCGCAAATGAATGGACCGATTCGACCAGTCGGCCCTTGTAGGCCAATACTTGTTGCGAGAGTTGCTCCAGTATATGCAGCCGCTGCTCGAGCCGTCCTCGACCGATGACGAGCTCACCGACCAGATTCAACAATCGTTCCAACCGATCGCGGCTGACGCGGATGACTTCGCGGTCTTCTGCGGCTTTACCGTCCGCCGTTTTACCTTCCGCCGCTATGGCAGGTTCGATTTCTTGTTGATCGCGTGGTTCTTGGTCCACCGCCGCTTCGACAAGATGGACGGCTGAATCCGACTCCGCCACCTGAGCCGCCAGTGGCTGATCCAGCTGTTTAAGTCTTTGCATCGCGACAGCAAATCGCTGGCGCAGCATGTCGAGGGACGTGGGGTCCCGCCGCATCAACATGCGTACCACATCGACCGATCGCAACAGCACGTCCGTATGCCCAGGGAGAATCTTGACGCGGCCCTCGCGCACCGCCCCCATGAAATCTTCGACATAGTGCGTCAGATCGCCGATCGACTGGAATCCAACGGTATAGGCAGACCCCTTGAGCGTATGAGCTGTCCGGAAGAGTTGATTGATCACTTCCGGATTGTGCTGTCCCTTCTCGAGACGAAGTAGCTGGGCCTCAAGAGACTCTAGGTATTCCTGTGCTTCCGGGGCAAAATAGGACAACACTTCGGCCTCGAGAACCGGCAACAGATACTCATCCGTCAGCGGACTCGATGTAGAAGACGATTCCACCTCAGGGCCGGCAGATTCCTCGGGACGATCCATGACGGCTGTCGCAACCTGAATAGCCGGAGCGATCGGAACCGCCGCCTGAGCCGTTACCGCCATCTGTTCCCCGTTGCGGATCTGCGCCAGTGCCTGAGTGACTTCCGGCACATCATGCTGAAGCTGGTCGACCTTGCCGTCGTCTCGACGCATCAGCAGTCGAATGACCTCGACGGCCCGTCCGATGACCCTGAGTACATCCGACGAAAGGGAAATCCGTCCCTCGTGGATCGCAATCATACAATCTTCGACTGGATGGACCACGTCGCCGATCACCTTGTACCCGATCGAGTGTGCAGATCCTTTGAGCGTGTGGGCCATACTGTAGAGCCTATGGATGGTCTCCCCATCCTTGGAGTTCTGCCGCAGACGCTGAAGCAGCGCCTCCATGGTTTGCAGATACTCATCCGCCTCTGGGGCGAAATACGATAGGACCTCGGCATCGAGAGTCGGCACGAGATAATCCGGCGCGAGCAAGGTCGGTTCAGATGGGACCACGGCAGGTTTAGATGGGAACAATCCGGCCACTTCGCCTTCCCATCGCGCACTGACCGAGGGGTCTTCAGCGCCCCCACCAGCGACGACTTTCAATTGAGACTCGAACGAGGTCACTATCCCACGTAAGATCTCCAAGGCCTTCGGCCAGAGGGAATCCTCTATAGACGGCGCCTCTTCCAAGGTCGATTCAAGCAATGCCCCCATCAGGGCCAACCCCTCGTAGCCGTAGAGCCCTGACGCCCCCCGGATCTTATGCGCCCACACGTACTTCTCTTGCAGTTGTGCCGGAGTTGGCGCCACCCCATCGGAGGGATGGAACGCCTTCGTAAGCACGTCCAGCGCTTCCGACGCTTCGGTAACGAAAATATCAACAAGGCCCTGTCGGTCAAGTTCGGAACTCATCCCTGTCCTTTCTTACCCGAAACATCCAGAGGAGGCTCCCGGAAGCTGACCCAGGCTCACCCATTCACGACCTCTGATGAGCCCTCCCTTATCAGGGCCGAAGATCGATCACCGCGCCTTACGAATAGGCCTTTTCATCATGTTGACTGAGATCCAAGCCTGATCGCTCTTCTTCTTCATTCACACGCAGACCCATTATTGCATCGACGATCGCCAGAATGATTAAGGTCCCGACAAACACGAAGACCATGGTAACCAGTACGGCCATCGCTTGGATGCCCAACTGTGCCGGATTACCAAAAAACAGCCCATCGGCCCCTGCCGAATTCACCGCTTTCGACGCGAAAAGACCAGTCGCCAGTACGCCCCAACTGCCTCCGATTCCGTGAACACCGACCGCATCGAGGGCGTCATCATAGCCAAACAAGGGCTTCAACATCACTGCCGTATAACAAAAGACACCCGCGCCAATCCCGATCCAAATCGACGAGATTGGGCCGACGAACCCCGACGCAGGTGTGATGGCCACCAATCCCGCCACCGCCCCGCTTGCCGCGCCCAGGGCCGACGGTTTGCCTCGATAGATCCACTCCGTGACCATCCAAGCCAGCGCCGCGGTAGCCGCCGCCGTATTGGTGGCGGTAAAGGCGCTGGTTGCCAGTGCCCCGGAGGCCAAGGCGCTGCCGGCGTTGAACCCAAACCATCCAAACCAGAGCATGGACGCGCCCAACAGGGTCATGGGCAAATTGTGGGGGGGCATATGCTCCTTGCCATGTCCCAATCGCTGCTTTACCATGATGGCGGAAGCCAGCCCCGCCATGCCGGAACTGATATGGACGACCGTCCCGCCGGCGAAATCCAACGCCCCGAGGTTTCTGACCCAGCCCCCGACCCCCCACACCCAGTGTGCGAGAGGATCGTAGATGAAGGTCGCCCACAGGAGCGTGAACAGGATGAACGCGCTGAACTTCATCCGTTCGGCATATGCCCCGGTGATCAGCGCCGGCGTGATCACCGCGAACATCATCTGGAAGAGCATGAAGGCCTGGTGCGGTATCGTGGCCGCATAATCGGCATTGGGCTCCACGCCAACCCCGTTGAGCCCGATCCATTCGAGCCCACCGATGATGCCCCCTTTGTCCGGCCCAAAGGCGAGCGAGTACCCCCACAGCACCCACTGGAGACTAATCAGAGCGAGGATAACGAAGCTCTGCAAGAACGTGGACAACGCATTCTTGGAACGCCCCATCCCTCCATAGAACAGCGCAAGGCCCGGCGCGGTCATGGCCAACACCAAGGCCGTCGAGACCAACACCCAGGCCGTATCGCCGGTATCAATCTTCGACGGAGTGGGAACGGCTGCCGCCGCTGGAGCCTGCGCACCTGCATCTTGCACGTACAGGGCCGCTCCCCCTGCCAACATGGCAAGGCAGATAAGGACCGGCAGAATCTTCCTCATACTGCTCATATGCGATAGCATAATTGCATCCTTTCATCCCCTGTTTCAGAACGAGGTTGTCAAGAAGCTCGTTGAAATATTCTCGTCTGGACTATTCATGAACACCTGCTGTAATCGTCGACATTTAAATGTTTTCCTTCTCGTCTCCTGCCACTCGGCGGGATTCTAAGCGATTTCGCTGCGGCATTCATGACTAATCCGGGCTAGGCCAATTTGAACTTGGCGACGGAAACCGTCAGCCCTTCGGCAAGTTTTGCCATGTCTTCGACGGTCGCACGCGCTGAGTCCGTCGCTTTTTGCGTCGCCACGGCACCGCCGGCGAAGTCTTTAAGCGAGCGACCCACCTGATCCGTCGAGGCGCTCTGGTTCACCGCGGCACTGGCGATGGTCTGTGCCAGCTCCGACGAACGCTGGGCGATCCCTGAAATTTCGTTGAACACTTCACCGGTACGCAGCGCAGAGGCCGATCCGGCTTCCACCGCCTGAGTTTCCTGCTCCATGGCCACGACCGCGTCCTGCGTTTCTGTCTGAATCACCTTCACGAGGTCGGTGATTTCCCTGGTGGCTTGCGTCGAGCTTTCGGCCAGTTTTCTGACCTGGTCGGCGACGACGGCGAATCGGGCTCCGGCTTCGCCTGCGCCGGCCGCCTCGATGGCCGCGTTCAGCGCGAGCAGGTTGGTCTGATTAGCAATGTCTCGAATCGTCGACACGATCTGCGTGATTTCTACCGACCGGTCGCCGAGCGCCTTGACCTGCTTGGACATCCGTTGCACCGTGGACCGGATGCCCTGCATGTCCTGCACGGTTGCATGCACGGCCACACGGCCACGCTCCGTCGCCTGCAACACTTGCTTGGCAGACTCCGACGAGGCACCGGCGGTTTCCGAGACCTGGCGCATGGAAGAGGCCAACTGTTCGACCGCGCTCAACGTCTTGACCGATTCGTCGGCTTGCTGCTTCGCGGTGCCGGCCATCTGCCCTGCGCTGGTTCGGAGGGCTCCAGCCGACTTGTTCACGCTTTCGGCTGAAGCTCGAACCTGTTGGAGCAACTGTCCGAACTGGCCAATCATGAGGTTGAACCCATCCGCGAGGTTGCCGAACATATCGGCCGTCACCTCACCGCGCTTCGTCAGGTCTCCCTTACCGACTTCCGAGACCAAGACCAGAAAGCCCATCAACCGCTTTTGCAACTCGTCGCGTTCACCTTCCGCCTTCTCGAGGGCCGTCGTGATGTAGTCCAACATGGCATTGAACGATGCGGCCAGCTGTCCGAGTTCGTCCTTAGACTCGATCTTGGCGCGGACTTTATAGTTGCCGCTGGCGGCCAACTTAGAGACCTCCGCGATATGAATCAGGTTCTTCGAGAAGAAATTGACAACCCAATACGCGATGACAATTCCGAGGACCACCGCGATGAGTCCGCCGAGGACGAGAACCACCATTCCGATGAAGCCGGAAGTCTGCGCATCGTTGTTGAGATCCTTCGCCACATCTTGCATGTCCAATACCTGTTCACGACTGCGTTCGATGACCTTCTCAAATGTCGGCTGCAAATTTACCGTCAAGGCCAAGATCCCGAGGTTTCGCATGTGCTCAGCCTGTGCCAAGATCAGCGACTTCCCGAAACTATCGTCCAGCGCACTCAGAGCTCCATCGGCCGCCTGGAAGTATTGCTGAATGGCCGGCTTCAAAATCGCCAAGTCCTTTGCCTCGTCACGGCCCGAGCGAGAGACGCGGAGTGTGGAACCTCCATATTCGGCGATAACCTGGTCCGTCTTCTTGCGAAACGATGACAACCGCGCGACTTCCGACACAAAATCATCGTGGTTCGTAACGCTGACAATCCCGGCCAAGACCTGATGGTGGTGCGTTAATGCAGTACCCATTTCAGCGAAGTTCGCCAACGGGAGCGTATAGCCTGTGTACACCGCTTGTGATACAGCGCTCAACTGCCGAAGCGTCAGCACACCGGAGGTTGCCACGACGAAGATAATGGCGCTGACGATACCGTAACTCGACATCAGCTTTGTCCGCGTCTTGAGATCGTCGAACCCACCCCTGACTCCTGTACTTAGAGTCTTTGCCATCTTTGCCATCGCGTCCTCCTTCTCTCTGATCGTGCCTCGACTTGCGTGAAATATCTGCTTGTTGTCCCCTTGTTAGCTCGTCTCCTCGAGATATGAGAGCATCACCGACGTTTCCAATACGCCTCGGAGCCGATCCTCCAACTTGACGACGGTCGACACGAAGGGAAACGTCCCTTCCCTCGTGCCGGCTGGAGCCGGCAGAAATTGATCTTTGGCAATAGTACGAATTTCCGGAACCGTATCGACGAGGACACCGACCTGCCCATTTCCGTGTTGCACCACGACGGCATACCGCAAGGGCTCTACGGCATTGAGGCTGAACATCGGTCTGAGGTCGAGTAACGGAACCACGGTGCCGCGGAGATTCGTGACTCCCACCAAGCCGGAGGGCATCCCGGGAACCGGGGTGATGGATTCGACGACAAAAACTTCTCGCACGTTTAGCAGGTCGATCGTGAAGACCTCTCCACCCAGAGAGATGATCGCTGCACGCATGGTCGAGGATCCGGCCGCCTGGGTCTGACCGGATCCGGACGAAGAGGTTCCCTGTACAGTCAGGGCACGATCTGCAGCCGTTGAACGCTGTGCGGAGTCCATCCCCGTTAGCCTATTACCTTCTTGACGACGGCCAACAGGTCTTCAGTCTTAAATGGCTTGACGATATAGCCGTTCGCCCCTTGCTGCTGCCCCCAGAACTTATCGCTCTCGGTGCCCTTGGATGTGCAGAGAATGATCGGAATGTTCTTGCAGCGGTCATCGTTCTTGAGGTCGCGGCAGGCCTGAAAACCGTTACGCCCCGGCATGACCACGTCCAACACGATCAGATCCGGCTTCTCGGTGGCCACCTTGTCTTCCAGCTTGTCGCTGCTCGGAAAGGATACGACCGTATGGTTCGCCCCTTTCAAACAGCCTTCGATCAGCTGAAGCTCGGCATAGGAATCATCCACGACGATGATTTTGCTCATTCGGCATCTCCTTATATTTCGATGTGTGCTAATGCGTAGGTGGTCATTGAAATCGCCCCTTCTTCTTACTTCAACGGAAGCACCAGGCTGATCGCCCCGGCTAAATCCCCTTCCTTCCATCCTTCCTTCTTTATGCCCGTGATGTCCCGCTCTCCCTTAGGCACACCGTGGCAGCTCAGGCAGGAGGCGGCTGCATATTCGGGGTCAACCATACGCAGCACCGGTCTTCCATCGAACATCGTGTTGCGAACATAACTCTGGCCCTTCGGATGGCGCGGATCGCTGAACATCCGAAGCACTTCCTCCTCGAAATAGTCCGGCTTGTTGTTCGGGTTCCGATAATTGATCCCGGTCAGCTTCATACGAACACCGCTCTTCTTATAGAAATGTTCTCCGACGCGGCGGGCGAACACGGCATGAAGAAAGCCCTTGAAGCCGACTCCCTGTCTATTGATGACCGGCTGCGCCTCATCGACCACTTCTCTCTCCGCTTCCACCAAGGCGAGATAGAAGTTGGCTTGGGGAACCACATTGGGAATGCGGAGATCTATCTTGGTCTTTTTCTTGAACCGCTCCATGACTTGATCGGCCACGAAATCGGACGTAAAGCCCTTCTCAGCTTTCGCAGCGTCATTAATTGTGTCTTGATGCTCCAATACCACCACGCGGCCGATATTCACCAATTCGATCAAGTGCTCGGCGAGCACTTCAGCCTCGCTCGCGGCTCTCGCAGGCGCACTCCACGCCAACGAGATCGTCGCCATCCCCATGGCCACCATCATGAGAACCTGTCTGCGCATAGGCATTGCTCTTTGCGTCGGGTCCGCAAGTGACCGCGAGTCGTTTCTCTCGGATTGAAATATCGTTACTCGAGCTTGAGTGTAGCCGGTCATTCGCCATAAGCAAGCGAATCACCAATTTCGACATCGCCCAAATATCAAATCGTCATCGGCCTGTGCGTCTTGGCTGGACGAGTGATCCTCCACCACGGCACACACTGTCTTCGCTGAACCTCCGTAACATACATGCCGACACAAGAACTTGAACGGACGACCGATTTGCGATGCAGTCGCTTCAGGTAGACAAATGCTGTTAAATCAACAACAACACACGTAAACGCTATCGATAGTCATAAACTTGGTCATCATCTTCGCGTTTATACACAGTTGTGCATTGCAGACGAATTTTGACTTCTTCCGACAGGTTCATCTTTCGCTGACGGATCGTATCAGTAAGGAAGATTTGACCACCTCCGCCGACATCGATCGGCACGATGAAATTGGTCAGCTGTCCGAAGCACTCAGCCGATTGCAGAAAACTCTACAAAGCGGCAGTGAAGTGAAAGTCGCCGCGTAGAAACCGAGCCCCCGGTGCGGCGGAGAAGGATAGGCGCGCGATTGAGCAGACAGCGGAATCGGCACATTCAACGCATTGCGATCAACGAGGAGAACTGCGCTGATGCACGAATGGACGGTTTAACACGTGATGACATCCCGTCCGTTGAGCCTTTGAGCGAAGCGAGAGCGCCGTATAGGAAAAGACGCCTCCTTGGGGAAAGAGCTTGTCTTGGCAGCCTTAGGGAGGACGGGTGAAAACGCGACTTTTTCGGCATCCTGCTACGAAGACGGGTCTCGAAGGGCACAGTTCAGGTGCCCTTCGGGTCCCGTTCCCACAAAAACTCCGGCTCGCTCTGCTGCTTGGCCATCCAACGGGCCAAGACAAACAATGAGTCGCTGAGGCGATTCAGAAACCGCACGAGCCCAGGATCAAGCGGCTCTTCCCTCCCTAACCGCACACACAGACGTTCAGCCCGTCGACAGATCGTTCTGGCCTGGTGTAGCAAGCTGGAAATCTTCCCACCCCCTGGGAGAATAAATTCCTTCAGAGGCGGCAAGTCTTTCTGACACCTATCCATGAGCTTTTCCAGCCGGATCACGTCCTGTGCCGTGATCGTCGGCATATTCTTGAACGTCTGTCCTGGCGCAGTGGCCAGCAGTCCACCGACATCGAACAGCTTATTCTGCATCCAGCGCAGTTCCTCTTCTAATCGATCGGCAGACGGATGATTCCCGAGCAACGCCGCATTAAAAGC
>JBGPVY010000198.1:0-5922 GCA_041491905.1 Nitrospiraceae bacterium
ACAACACAGAAGAGTTTCCTACTCTTTCGCTTCTTCACAATTTCATTCCTTCTCCTTCTTGTCATCGCCTTGGCACCCGCCGTCGGAGGCTTCCGGAATTGCGACATCATTACCACCGTCGTCCAACATCAGACTTACAATTTCGGAGACCTTTGGCACTCCCTCCGACCTTCCGGAGACCAGCCGACCCTGCAACTGATCATTCAGAGAAAGAACGCCCGGTCCACGATCTCGCATCAGAATCCATCGCTGCCGAAGGCTGTCACATGAGTCTCGCCGATGGAGCACACCCAGGTCACGATTTCCCAGGGCAGGGGAGTGAGCCTCTCCCGACGCTTACCCCACAAGCGGGTACGCTCGTCCGGTTTTCGCAACCGATCCCCTATGCCGAGGCATGGACACTTCAGAAACAGCTGCAGGAAGAACGGATTGCGGAGAGACAAGGGGATGTATTGTTGCTCCTTGAGCACTCGCCAGTCTATACCCTGGGCCGTACCACCCAACCAGCACATTGGGACTGCGGGGGAGAGGTCCTCCGCCGGACAGGCGCCAGCCTCCAGTCCGTAGATCGTGGCGGCTCGATTACCTACCATGGACCTGGGCAGGTCGTGGGCTATCCCATCCTCAAGCTGTCACATTATTGCTCAGGACCGAAACAGTATGTACGGAAGTTGGAGGAGGTCTTGATCCATACGCTCTTGCGATGGGGGATTGAAGGTTATCGCCTCGAAAGGAAACCTGGCGTCTGGGTGCGCTGGAATCATGCTGATGCGAAGATTGCCGCGATCGGAGTCCGGATCGATCATGGGGTCACGATTCACGGATTTGCGCTCAATGTCGATCTGGACCTATCCCCTTTTTCCCATATCATACCCTGTGGCCTGACACAGTGCCACACCACATCCATGGCCGAGGTGCGGCAGTCCGCTGTGTCGTCCTCAGTCGTCGCGCAACAGATGGCGCAGGAATTCGCGCGAATATTCAACATTCAATGGACGAATCTCCCGCCCGACATCATGGGGCAGGAGCAACATGATCACCACCTCACATTAACGTCCCCGCTGCACACCTGACCAAAGGAACACCCAATGCACGAACTCGACACACCGACTTTCCGACTAGCGGTTGCGCAGTTTGATCAAGCGGCAGAGGCCATGGAGCTTGATCACAATTTACGAGAGCGGCTGAAACTTCCACAGCGGTCGCTGATTCTCAGCCTGCCTGTCCGGATGGATGACGGCCGGGTCGAGGTCTATACCGGCTATCGTGTGCAGCACGATTCTTCCCGCGGCCCCACAAAAGGCGGCATTCGCTATCATCCGGATGTGAATCTTGGGGAGGTTGCGGCACTCGCAATGTGGATGACCTGGAAATGCGCGTTAGCCAACCTGCCCTATGGCGGAGCTAAAGGTGGCATAGCGGTCGCACCAAAACAGTTGTCGCGACCAGAATTAGAACGATTGACCAGGCGCTACGCAGCGGAAATCTTCCCGTTGATCGGGCCAGAAAAGGACGTGCCAGCCCCAGACGTCGGCACAGACGCCCAGGTGATGGCCTGGATCATGGATACGTACAGCCAGCAAGTGGGGTATTCGGTGCCAGGCGTCGTCACAGGCAAGCCCTTATCGATTGGAGGAAGCCTCGGACGTGAGGAGGCCACCGGCCGCGGAGTGGTCTATGTCACCATGGAAGCGCTTCGCCACCTCAAGCTCGACATTCGGAACACAACCGTGGCCATACAGGGGTTCGGCAACGTCGGGTCCCATACCGCTCGCATCATGCAGGAGTGTGGCGCACGCGTCATCGCAGTGAGCGACGTGCGGGGAGGCATCCACAATTCGAGCGGGTTGGACATTCCTGAGCTCCTCACACGCTACAAGACCAGGGGCCAATCCTTCCGTGATACCAAGCTGGGAGACTGGCTCTCCAACGACGAATTGCTGCAACTCGACTGCACCGTGCTGATCCCCGCCGCGCTCTCCGAGCAGATCACCGAACGCAATGCCGCGAAACTGCGCTGCCGGATTCTCGCAGAAGGGGCGAACGGTCCGACGACGCTGGAGGCCGATCGCATGCTGCAGGACCAGGGAGTCTTTATCATTCCAGATATCCTGGCCAACTCCGGTGGCGTGATCGTGTCATACTTCGAATGGGTGCAGGATGCGCAGCGTTTTTTCTGGAAAGCTACGGACGTTCAAGAACGACTGCAAGATATTCTAAGCTCCGCCTTCCATCGAACATTACAGTTTTCTGTTTCCAAAAATACTTCCATGCGCATGGCCGCCCTGATGAGCGGGATCGATAAAGTCGCCCAAGCTCATCTCCATCGTGGACTCTATCCGTGAACTCCACACATCATGAGGGTGGGGGCGCGTACTGTCGGGGTTTCTCGTTTGATGGACTATGCGTTGGCCGCACTCGCCGGGATTAGGCTGGCCGACGACATGGGTTGGCCGGGAGGACATCGACTACTGATTTCATGAGCTTGGTCTCTGTACGCTTGCGGTCCTCTTACTCTATGCGCTAGGGTAGCTCGGTCGAAGCTGAGTCAGGTTGAATCGGTGGAGATCTGTGGAATGGATCGGGATGCCGTGCTGTCCCTCTGGGAAGCCCACAAGGAGGAGCGGTGGCCTCAAGTGGGAAACCAGCATGAGGGGCCGCTGATGACACTGGATACGGTGATCAGCGGATGCGTGGTATATTTCCTCGATAGTCCTGAGGGACTTGATGCCCAGCGGCTCGCCATCGTCGAAGATTGTGTCGCCGACCTGGATAACCTGGCCGACGAGCTTGAAGAAGGCTGTCGGCCCTACTTTCAGCGGCTCCGGCACCTGGGAGCCCTCCTCATCACCACCCATCACACCATCTAGCTAGCCTCTCCGTATGGAAATGAGTGGGGACAGAGCGGTCCGCCCTATAGCTTCATGGTCTTTACGGAGCTTCGACAATATCCTTCTTCATTCGTCCAAGCAGACCCAGGAGTTCTCCCTTTTCCTGCGCCGGCATTTTGAACATATCCAGCGCTTTCACCAGGTCCTCGACGAAGGCCCCAAAGTCCCCATTGGAAATCTTCATCCCGGCATGGGTCGTCTTCATATCGCGGCCGCTATAGATGCAGGGTCCTCCTGTCGTCATGCAGACCTGATCGACGAGGTGGCCCTTGAGTTTCCGAATATCGGTGGTCGCAAACCGGCCATTGATCCTGGTATCGGCGGCCACATTGGCCACAAACTGATCAACGACCGCGGAAATCGAAGACTTTCCGCCAAGCCGGTCATACAGAGACTTACCTGCCGGCATCCGCTCCGCTCCTGCGCAGCCAGCCACGACCACCATGACACTAAATCCTGCCACCCATCCCCACAACACAGATTGCTTCGTCATATGGCCCCCCCCTCCCTAGCGAATGAACCAGTCGCTGGGGTAAATATGATAGCCCTGCCCCAATCTCCCTTGCGAATGCAGGATCTCGGTGGGCGTCCGCTCGTGCTCATGCCGGTCGAATATTGCCTTCGGAAGATGATGGAGGTGGAATACGCAGAGACGCAGAGCGAGGCCTAAGTTGTGCTCGAGCTGAATAACAGCGAGGGACTTGACCCCAATCGCGCATTCAGCCGTTCCTTGCAAGTTCTCAGGCCGTTCGATAAAATGCGCGTACACTGCATTGGACCCGCCATTTTCGCCAATAGATTTCGCACACCATACAGCTCTCGGAATGGATAAGGAAGAGCCGATGAAGTATTTACTGCGAGTCGTTACGCTAACCTGCATGGTGATGGCCGGAGTCGGCGCATGGGTGTCCCCTGGGTATGGCGAACCCTACGAATTGAGCAAAAACGACGTGATGGACACTAAGACCTTGAAGAGTGCCGACATTTCACTGTTTGGAGTCAAATTGGGAGACTCCGAAGCCAAAGCCTTGGACTCTCTCGTGAATGAAAAGATTCCCGGAGTAAAAGTGGAACAAGAAGCCTTGTTTATCTTCTTGCTCGACCAACGCAAACCGACCGGTCCTATGGCTGGCGTGCGTATCCAGGACGGCAAGGTCGACCTGATCTTTATCAATAATCGATTCTCCTATAAGACTCGCGGTATCTTTCGCAACGTGTTGAACAGCGAAAGCCCTGATGACGTGCGAAAACTATTGGGACAGGAAGACTACGGGGACGAAAACGTGATGGGCGCCATACTGGCTTACGATAAACAGGGGTTCGTCATCAACTATCTGGGGAAAGATGTCAATGTGGAGTTTTCCCCACTTCAATAGCTCTGTAGACCTTCGCCATAGCTCCCGGGAGGACTCGAACGGACAGATTGCGGCTAACCCTCAGGCTGCGACGGCCTTCTCCCTCAGCCTACATGTGTGTCGACTTGATCAAACAGGGGAATTCAGTGCGAGGTTTCGACTGCCTGTAGCCCGTAGGTAATGAGGTTCGTCGCGGTGTTCCATCGACGCTTGGAATTGAGGATCACGAGGAGAAGGTCGCTCCCGTTCTGAGAGACTTTGGCGATGAGGCACCGCCCGGCTTTGGAGGTAAATCCGGTCTTGATCCCTTCGACGCCGGGAATACGTCCCAGTAATCGATTCGTGTTGTGTAAGACATACGCATGGTGACCGTTGACAGGCGTGATGATCGCGCGTTCCTCACGGACCAACTGCCGAAAGATCGGCTGATCGAGGGCAATGACACTCAACGCGGCGAGGTCTTCGGCCGTCGAGTAATGGTCCGGGTTATCGAACCCGCAGCCATCATTGAAATGCGTATCAGCCAAGCCGAGTGCCGCAGCCTTGGCATTCATGAAAGTCACGAACTGTGCTTCGTCGCCACCCACATGCTCCACCGCTGCAAGACAGGCATCATTCGCGGACATAATCAACATGGCCCTCAGCAGATCTTCCAACCTAAAAACCTGCCCTGTCTTCACGCGTAAGTGCGTCTTGTGAGCCCGTGCGGCATTGGGACTAATCGTTACGAGATCATCCAACTGACCCCTTTCCAGGATGACCAGGGCCGACATGATTTTTGTGAGGCTGGCGGGGGACATTCGCTTCCCGGCATCGTGTTCATACAATACACGCCCACTATTAAGTTCCTTGAGAAGAATACCATGGGCTGGAGCGACTCGCCACGGAGGGAACTGGTGCGGAGCAATCGCGGTTCGGACATGCACAGGTTGAGCCGCTACGTTCTTCGCAAGGGCGATGGATGGAGTGAGTGTCGCGGCACTGATCAACAGGAGGCCGATGAACACCCCAGCAGCGCGGGCGAGAAATGGCGGCCGCTGGTATCTCCCGCAGTCTCTTGTCATTATGAAAGCGTAGCTCCTACTCATAGTGTAAATGATTCCCGCACCTTCCCTCCGCGAAACCCGCTGTCAATCACCTTATGAAAAAAGCGGAGCAGGTCGGCAAGGTCGATCCAAAACCCGCAATTCAAACAGCGGGCATAGAGTCGCCGATTCACCAGCGTATAGTGACGCTCGACCATCATGAAGCCCTTACATCTCAAACAGTGCATCAACGCGCCTGTCTTCAGACTCGGTGTCTACCGGAGCCGATTCATCACCAATGCCAGGCAACCTGCCAACAATCCTCCGCCGACAATCGTGGTGGCAAACGAGAGGTACGCGCTGGCCCCACTGCCGGGAGGGGCTCCGTCGAGCAGCTCTCGCACGCCCCCCTGTACCATCAGCACGGAGAGTGTCAGCAGTGCGCCGATAGCAAACCACCATCTAAAGGATCTCACTGGTGTCCTCGAAACAGTACGTCAAGAGGCCTGGAAGCGGCGACCCTCGGCCACTGTAGCCGAGGGTCGACAGGCTGTCAAGAAGACCGCCTTTTGATTCACTCCACCTATCGACAGACGTCATACGCGCCTCACGGGGGGGGTGCGACGGGGGCAGACGCCGGTTTCAATCCTC
>JBGPVY010000068.1:0-12413 GCA_041491905.1 Nitrospiraceae bacterium
TAAGTGGGCGCTGGCCGGGCAGTTGCGGCGGCAAGGCTTCGATCTGGCGGTATTGTTTCAGAATGCGTTCGAGGCGGCCTTCCTGACTTTCCTGGCCGGTGTGCCTCGGCGCTATGGGTATGCGACAGACGGACGTAGTCTGCTGTTGTCCGATCCAGTCGCTGCACCGGATCGCCGCACGCTCGTCCATCAAGTCCGCTATTATTGGGAGCTGTTGAAGCCGCTGGGCCTCACAGGCGATCCTTCTGCACCGGAACTCGTCGTCTTTCCTGAGGAGGAACAGGCAATGGCGGGGCGATTTGCCCAGTGTGGATTGACTGCCACGGATGTCGTCGTCGGAATCAACCCCGGTTCGACCTACGGCGGGGCCAAACGCTGGTTGCCCGAACGGTATGCCGAGGTCACGGAACAACTCTGCCGCACGATTCACGAATCTCGTGAACAACAAGTCAGCGTGGTCATTTTTGGGGCAAAGGGGGAGGAACATTTGGGTCAGGAAATTGCCGCGCGTCTGTCGTCCCGATCCCTGGTCTTGTCCGGGGCGACGACGATCCGTGAATTGATGGCGGCGGTGAAACGGTGCGCCATGCTCCTCACCAATGATACCGGTCCCATGCACATCGCCTCCGCGTTCCAGGTACCGGTCGTCGCGATCTTCGGGCCGACCGATTGGCGCACCACGTCGCCCTTTGGGAGTGCCCATGCCATTGTGCGGCAGCCGGTCGATTGCGCTCCCTGCCTGTTGCGTGAATGTCCCATCGACCATCGGTGCATGACAAGGGTGACGGTTGATCAAGTCTATGAAGCAGCAACGAAACAGGTAGCTGGTCTCTCTGGTTCATCTCGTTTATCTGGTTCCTCTGGTTCAAACCAAATAAACCAAACAAACAAGATCAACCAAAAAAACCAGATGAACATTCTCGATGGTGTCACCGTGTTTCTGGATCGAGATGGAACATTGAACTACGATCCAGGCTATCTGAAAGTCGCCGCTGAGCTGAAGTTGTTGGCGGGGGTTGGGCCAGCCCTGGCGCGTTTGAAAGTGGCCGGGGCGAAATTAGTGGTCGTAACAAACCAATCCGGTGTCGGCCGTGGAATTATTACCCTCAAGGATCTGGAAGCGATCCATGCTAGATTGGAAGGTCTTTTGGAACAGGAGGGCGCGGCGCTGGATGCGATCTATTTCTGTCCTCACCATCCTGACGATGGCTGCCACTGTCGCAAACCGAATGTCGGGATGGTGGAACGGGCTGTGTCAGAGTTGCAACTGGATCTCCGACGTTCCTATTTGATCGGCGATCACGCGCGTGACTTACAATTGGCACACAGGGTTGGCGCCAAGGCTATTCTCCTCACACCAGCGCTGGTGGACACGCAGGCGTTGGATATGCTCAAGGCTGAACAGGCTATGCCGGATGCCGTGGCGAAGTCTATGGCTGAGGCAGTTAGCTGGATTCTGGAGGACGTGAAGACACATCCTCCGTTGATCGTGAATCGTTAACCGCTGATCGGTCACAATACGCGGGCTAGAAACCGAGAAGGTTTTGAATGGCTTGATTCATGCTTTGCGAGATAATTTATAGCCTTCATCCTGAACACCTGAGTAGGTACTCACGATAAACGCTCATGGAAGACTATCGCCACATCTTGTTTATCAAGCCAAGTTCACTGGGCGACATCGTGCATGCGATGCCGGCCTGTGCGGCAATTCACCGAGCCTATCCCAAGGCTCGATTGACTTGGCTGGTCAAGCGCAAGTGGGCTGGTCTCGTCGAGCGGATCGACGGAGTGGATCGGGTGTGGCCGGTGGAATCGACGCTCAAGGGGTGGCTCTCCCAGGTATCCCCCCTTCGTGCAGAGCGCTTCGATCTCGTCGTGGATCTTCAAGGTCTCTTTCGGAGCGCCGCCATTGGGTGGCTCGGCGGATCTTCTCTGCTTGTGGGATTTGCCAATGGGCGAGAGGGGAGTCCCTGGTTCTATTCGAGGCGCGTGCCGGTTCCACAATTGGAGATGCACGCGGTCGATCGCTACCTGCTTGTGGCCAAGGCCGTGGGGGCGGTGGAATCCGGTGCGCCGGAGTTCCGTTTTCACATCCCACAAACCGATTATGAAGAAGTCGATGGCCTCTTGAACCGATCCGGTATAACGCCTGAAACGAGATGGGTAGCGATGAATGTTTCTGCCCGGTGGCCGACCAAGCGTTGGCCGGCTGCGTCGTTTGCCGAAGTCGCAGATCGGCTGCAGCAAGACGGATCTGGCGCGGCAGTGATGATCGGTGCCCCTGACGAACGAGCGGATGTCGCTGCGGTGATTGGAATGATGAAGACTCCTGCCATCGATCTGGCCGGAGCCACGACAGTGGGGTTGCTGCCGGCGCTCCTGAGCAGGGCCTCGCTGCTGATTACAAACGATTCAGGCCCGATGCATATTGCGGCAGCGGTTGGCACACCGGTGGTGGCCCTGTTCGGGCCGACGAGTGCGGCGCGGACCGGTCCCTATGGGCTTGGTCATCGCGTACTGACCACCGAGCTTTCATGCCGTCCCTGTCTGAGCCGGACCTGTCAGAACCCGGTTCAGTTGGAATGTCTCACTCGTATTAGTCCTGAGCAAGTCTTCGGCGCAGTGCGAGACCAGTTGGCAGTCCCTTCGTTGCATGAGCACCCATGAAAATCTTCATTTCTGAGTCCAGTACTGCCATTGGGGGGCAGGAAATTGCGGTTCTGCTCCATGCCGAGGGGTTGGTCAAGCGAGGGCATGAGCTCCAATTGATCCTTGAACCGGGGAGCCCCATCTGTGCGATGGCCTTGGCGAAGAGGTTGCCGGTCCGGCAAGTTCCGATGAAGCGGTCGCAATATCCGTCCGCTATCCGTACGTTCATCCGTATGCTCGTGTCAGAACAGCCGGCCATTCTTCAAGTCAACAGCTCGCGGGATAGTTGGATCGGAAGCATCGCCGCCAAGCTCGTGAATGTGAGACCCAACGTCATTCGTATCCGCCATATCTCCACTCCGCTGAACAAGAATCTGACGACGCGCCTGCTCTATCGCTGGTTGATCGACATGGTGGTTGTGACGGGAGGAGAGCGGACCAGGCGAGGGCTCATCGATCGAGATGGGCTGGCTGCCGACCGGGTCGCCGCCTTTCCGATTGGACTCGATGTGGAGTACTTTCGTCCTGCCCCACCCGATCCCAATCTCCGGCTTGAGTTAGGTGTGCCACAAAAGCAGCTCCTGGTCGGTTTGATTTCGTATCTGCGAACATACAAGGGACATGAATATTTTATTGAAGCAGCCAGAGAGATTTTGGCGAAGCGCGATGACGTCACCTTCATCATTGTGGGCGAAGGCCCTGAAGAGCAGCCGATCCGTAGGCTCATTGACGAGCTCGGATTGACAGCACAGATCAGAATGCTCGGATTCCGTGACGATCTATTGAACGTGTTTCGCTCGCTGGATGTCTTTGTCATCCCATCGGTGGAAGGGGATACCATCCCGCAAGTGCTCATGCAAGCACTGGCGATGGGACTATCGGTCGTATCAACGACAGTCGGTTCGATTCCCGACGTCGTCATCGAGGGAGAGACTGGGTTTGTGGTTCCTCCGCGTGATGCACAGGCTCTCGCCGATCGAACGCAGGTCTTACTGGCCGATCCTTCGCTTCGAGCCCGTATGGGAGCGAAGGGCAGGGCATTGGTCGAGCAATCTTATTCGATCGACAAAATGCTGGACCGGATGGAAACGGTTTATCTCGGGTTGGTGCATACTCCGCAGTCCTAGTATAAGAAAATTTTCGGTCTATGTCATCGCCTACAATGATAAGCCCAACATGCGAGCCCTCCTTGAGTCTGTGCAGGCTGGGATAAGAGTTGGTTGTTGTCGATTTCCCGGTGTCGATCGAAGGGGTCGGCTCATATTGCCGCGGCATCAGGGATCTCGACGGATATGCTGTTCGATCCGCGCCGCAATCAGCCACCAGTACGGTGGAAGCCGTTCATCGATGGAGTGATCCTCACGCCTGATGTGCGGACATGTGTCAGGTGTGTGTGCAACTTGTCCTATCGGGATTGTCTTAACCGGACTTCCGTGAGGCAGGTTCGGGTTCGTGTCCAACAGGATGTTGGGCCAAAAACATGGTCGGAGCGGTCGAATGCCTGGAGGGCCTTGAATAACGAATGGCCGCTGTCTGGTGTCTACGGCGGACAAGGTTACCGATGACCAGCGCAAAGCATACCGGTATCGGAAGAGCGAGAAGCTGTGTGGAGAATACGCATGTTCGAGTGGTCATTTAAGCAGAGTGTGGTGTTTTGGTGGCTGCTATTTCTGGCTATCCAGCAGGTGGAACGCGTCTTTCTGCTTCCTGACGTCATGGCTATTGAAGTGCCTTCGACGGGCGTGTTCGTGAAAACTTTCGTGACAGGGTTTCGTGCAGATCTGATCACAGCCAGCATTGCCTTGTTGTTGGTTTTAGTATTCGCAGGAATGGTGAGGACGCTGTGGTGGGCATGGGTGCGTTGGCGATGTGGGCCGAAGCAGGGAGTTACAGGGTATCGTTGGGTCTTGGTCATTACCGGGACAGTGATGGGAGTCTTTCTTGTTGCCCTGCTGCTCGTGGATATTGGGTATTACCACTTCAACCAGCAGCGCTTGAACTTCGTCTTCTTCGAGTACGTCGGAGATCTCATGACCCAATTGACGGAGACGGGCCTTCGGGGTTCTCAGGCTGCAGAGCAAACGGGCGCAGAGCTTCACGATCGTGGGAAGTGGGCCGGCAGTGTATTGGGCTTTATCCTCCTCGAAACGATTGCCATCACGGCGTGGTGGTTCTGTTTCACGCGTATGGTGAGACCGGGGCTCAGCTGGTTAAATCGAAGGGCAGTTCCCGCGTCCAATGTGATTTTGTTTGTGGGATTCGTGGGAGGGTTGACCGGGTTTCATCATCAAGGTCCATACGCGATACGCCTAGCAGATATCAGCAGTTCCGCCTATTACATGTTGGCGCAGAATCCGATTCTCTATGCGAGTGATGGCCTGGGAGCCGCATTAGAGGCAAGAGGGAAATCCGAGGGATCTGCGAAGCTAGATGCGATGCCGCTGGAGGAAGCCGTGAGAATCGCGCAAGAGGTTTTGGGGCAAGGTGCCGTATTTCCATACCCAGAATACCCTTTTGTGCATGAGAGACTTTCGGCCCCAGGCGCCCAGTTCAGGCGCTCGGCCAATGTGCTCATGATTCTGGTTGAAGGGCTGGATCGACGATTTCTCAACAAGACAGTCGCAAACATCCGTCTCACTCCCTATCTCGATCATTTGAGAGAGGACAGCCTCTATTTCGAACATTTCTTTGCTAATGGAGTCCAAACAGCGCGGGGTCTGTTCTCGACCTTCTGCTCCTATTATCCTCGGCAAGGCACTGCAGCGATGAAGACGCGTTACATGCACGATTATGTTTGTATTCCGTCGCTGCTGCGTGAGCATGGCTATCGGACAGAAATGGTGATCGGTTACCACCGGGACATCAACCGTCTACATTTGTTTATGTCGCGGAACGGTCTGCACCAATTGTTTGATCGTAGTGATTTCCCTCCAGGTGTTGAGGAGGTCGGGATGTCGGCGAGCGTCGGCAAACCAGATGGGGCACTGTTGGATCTGATGCGGACAAGAGTCGAAATTCTTCGGGCCAATGGGGATCCCTATTTTCTTGCGGCCATGACGATCGGGATGCACCACCCGTTTGCAGTTCCACTCACCCACCCTGACGTACAAATCCTGAAGGCCGAGCCGGACGGGTACCTGGCAGCACTGCGATACTTGGATCTCGAACTCGAGCGTGTGCTGACGGGCATGAAGCGGGATGGTCTTTTGAAGGATACGGTCGTATTGATCCTGGGCGATCATGGCCGTCATGAAAAGGTCGGGCAGACAGACTTTGAAAAACAGGCCGGACATTTCATGACTCCCTTGTTTCTCTGGGTCGACGACACATTACGGGAATCCGGGAACTATCGCCCTCGAACTGTGACGGCCGTCGCCAGTCAAGTGGACTTGCTTCCGACGATTCTTGGTTTGAACGGTGTGGCTCCGCGCCTTTCCCCGTCGGTGGGGCATGATCTCAGTTGCCTGTTGGTGTCGGATTGCGTACAAGACAATATGGCGTTTCTGAGTAGTGTCTACGATGATCTCATCGGGTTGGCCGATCGCGATGGACTTCTTCTCTACTCTCTGCGCAGTGAAGCACTGCGCCAGGCCGACCTGGACCTGAAAGGAGCTGCTGTGTCGGTCGAATCGAAGGATCCGGCGATCGAGCTTCGCTACCAACGGATGTTGGCGCTGTATGTCAGTTCCAACATGATCCTCAATCAAAACAAGATCTGGTCATGGAAAGAACTAGGAAAGAAGCTGTGACAACCGGTGCTCCCCGATTATCTGTCTACGTCATCGCGTACAATGACGAGCCCAATATGCGGGCCTGCCTTGAGTCTGTGGCAGGCTGGGGCGATGAGTTGATCGTCGTGGATTCTCACAGTACGGATCAGACGGCCGCCGTTGCCCGCGAATTTACTGAGAAGGTCTATCAGGTAGATTTTCACGGGTTTGGGAAGTTGCGCAACGAGGCGGTCGCACTGACGACCCATGAATGGGTCTTCAGTCTGGATAGCGATGAGAGGATGACGCCTGAGTTGCGGGAAGAAATTAGACTGGTGCTTGGCAGCGAACCGGACGCGGATGCCTACTTTGTCCCTCGAAAGAACTACTTTTTAGGCCGGTGGATTCAACATTGCGGCTGGTATCCCGATTATCGGCAACCGCAGTTGTTTCGAAAGGGACGGTTTCGCTATCGAGACGAACTCGTCCATGAAAGCTTCGATTGCGATGGGCCGGTCGGGTTTCTCAAGAACCCCGCGCTGCAGTATCCCTTTCGGGACATCGATCACTACGTGGTGAAACAGGATCGCTACTCGGATTTGATGGCCCGTCGCATGGCGGAGCAGGGTCGGCGGTTCTCCTCCCATCAACTGGTCACCCATCCGCTCGGCGCGTTTCTAAAGATGTATGTGCAGCGGACCGGCTTCCTCGACGGTATGCCCGGTTTGATTCTCTCCGGACTCTATGCCTATTACACCGTCATGAAATATGCGAAATTCTGGGAGCTCTCGAAAGGGAATTAATTCATTGAACCATTGTGAGATTGGGTGATTCTCCTTCGCCGCCGAAGTGGCTACTTCGGCGGCGTAGGCTTCTGCGAGTGAGTTCTATCGGGAAGTCCTTCGAGGCGGGTTTTGGGGGTAGGTGTGCCGGAAGGGTTAGACAATGAAGCGGTTGCCATGGTGGAGAAGGCCGTACTTAGCCAAGCGCTTGCTGGAAATCGGCCCGGGTCACAATCCATTCGCCGGGGTCACGCATCTGCTGGAACGATATGTTTCTGACGGGCATGAGCGAGGCGGAAACGCATTGCTGGTTCCGACGTCCGCAAGGCTGATTGTCGGCGAAGCCACGGTCTTACCCTTTGCCAAGAGGGCGTTCGATTTTGTCTATGCCTCGCACGTGCTCGAGCACGTGCGAGGATCCTGACCAAGCCTGCCGGGAAATCATGCGTGTGGGAGCAGCTGGGTATGTCGAAACTCCATCGCCATTTCTTGAGCAGGGGCTTTCCATCGGAGACGAGTCTTCTCCGGAACATTGGTTTCATCGGTGGTTCGTGTTCTCACCGGACGGCAACCAACTGGTGTTCGAGCCCAAGTCGGTGGAGGAGGTGTCTCGGTTTTGCTCATGCCGGGACGGCCAGTTTCTCCGCGAGTTTTATGCGGCGGTTGATTTTCGTGAGGCCCAGCATTGTTTCCGCCGGACGGCAAAGACTACGATCTTCTATTGGAAGGGATCATTCCAGGTAGAAGTGCGTGAGAGGACAGTGGATTGTCAGAAGGACAGCCGTGTCTGCCGGTTTACCGGTATGAGGCATGCGTTAGTGTCTAATTGTAACGACCTCCTGCGGGTTCGTCGTGTGCGGCACCTTGTGCAACGCTTTCCCGGTTGTCGGGATCTCTTTCGTAGATATGGGCATCACTCCATATTGGTTCACTAATACAAATCGAACATGCTGAGTATCATCGTCGCTGTGCACAATCAATTGGGGCACAACCAACTCTTTCTAGAGGGGATACAGCGCTATACGATCGGCCCATACGAAGTGATCGTGGTCGACAATCATTCGACAGACGGATCGGCGGAACTTTTTGAGGCGAACGGGTGCCGGGTGATTCGAAACGATCGAAACCTCTGCTACCCGGAATCGATGAATCTCGGCTCCGACTTGGCGAGCGGAGAGTTCCTGTGCCACATCAACAACGATTTGTATGTCGCGCCGAACTGGAACGGATTCTTAATCGAGGCGATGGAGCGCCATCGTCTGGATGCCGCGTCGCCACTGGGGCTGGAAATGATGCCGACTGCGTCCTTGACCGATTGGATGCAGGGACGATGGGCGGCGATCGGGCAAGGACGGCTTTCGAGCGGAAAGGGCATTGATCAGCTGCGATCGATGATTCAGGCGATGTATGGCGATTGGGAACGCTATTGCGCGGAGGCGCACCGTGCGTTTGCCGGAACGATGTTCGACGGGATCGTTGGGTCCTGCGTCATGATCAGGCGATCGACCTATGACGCACTCGGCGGTTTGGACGAACGGATTCAGTCCGCTGACTGGGACTTGTACTACACCTTGCGCAAGCGCGAGCAGGTAATCGGGGATATGAAGCGATGCATGGTCGTGGGGGCGTCGTTCGTCCATCATTTCATCCGGGCGACGATCAAGAGTAAGCGGGAGCCGTTTGCCTGCACCCATCCTCGACTCTCTATTCCAGAGAAATGGTCAATGGAAGAGCAGGAGAAGCTCTGGTGCAAGCCCAATTATTTTCGGTCCGTCTCGGATGAGCGTTCATTTCAGCAGATCCTCCGCCGACATATCGGCAAACCTCTCAAGAAGCTTGCCCAAGAATTCAACCGTGCCTTTGCGTGGCGCTGGCTCTATGTAAATCCCGAAAGGATTGTTGAACTGCACCGCCGACAACTCCAGACCCTAGGGACGATCCACCCAAGTACAGGAGCATCCCAGTCGTGACCCTTGTTGCCAGCAAACCCTCCCTTGCCTGCGTGGTCATCACCAAAAACGAAGAGGCGAATATTCGCGACTGTCTGGAGTCGATCCGGTGGGCAGATGAGTTGATCGTCGTGGATGCGGAGAGCCGCGACCGCACGGTTGAATTGGCTCGGACGTCCGAGGCGAAGGTGTGGGTTCGTCCCTGGCCCGGCTTTGGCCTGCAGAAGAATTTCGGGATGGCACAGGCGTTGTCCGACTGGGTTCTGATCCTCGATGCCGACGAACGAGTGACCGAGGAACTGCGTGGAGAGATCAAGGCCTGTCTCGATGGATGGGCATCCGGCGCTCCCGTGGCCTACCGGATTCCCAGGCGGAATTTTTTCTACGGAGCCTGGGTGCGAGGGGGCGGTGTCTATCCTGATTATCAGGTGCGCCTGTTTCGGCGGGGGATCGCTCAGTATAACGATGTCGCTGTGCATGAAAATCTCATCGTCGACGGAGAAATTGGGACATTGGCCGGGCACCTCGATCATTACACAGAGCGGCGCATCAAGGATCACTTCAAGAAGTTCGGGCTCTATACCACGCTGGCGGCACGGGAGAAGGCCAAGAAGGCTCGGACAGTTGGCTGGAGCGATCTGGTCTTCCGTCCCCTGGTGGTCTGGGTCAAAACCTATGTCCTGAAACAGGGGTATCGCGATGGAGTACGCGGACTCATTGTCTGTGTATTCGCCAGCATGTACACCTTTGTGAAATATGCCAAGCTGTGGGATGCAACCAGGCAGGCTGTCTCTCACCCGGATGCCAGGTAGTGGGTACGCGAATTCTGTACGTGCATGGGATTGAAGCCATCGGTGGGGCGGAACGCGATCTGATCGCACTGCTCAAGACTCTCGATCGTCACAAGTGGGAGTCGCATGTGGTCTGCCCAGGAACAGGCCCGTTCCGAGAGCAGCTCCACGCGATCGCCGTTCCCACTCATGCGCTCAGCTTTCCACCCTGGAGAAAACCCCTCACACTGTTTCAGCGCCGATCGGCGGTCGGGCGTCTGGGTGCTCTTGTGGGTCAACTCGATCCAGCCATGATTCATGTGAACGACATCTGGTGGGTGCCCCATACCGTGAGGGCTATTGCAACCAGGACATCCAATCCCGTGCCGATCGTGGCCCATGTGAGACAGGAAATCGAACCGGCAAAGGTGCGACGCTATCAGCTTGATCGTGTAGAGGCTGTCATTGCGATCTCTCAGCAGATTGAACAGTCGCTGATTGCTGGCGGGGTTTCAGCGAAAAATGTCCGGACCCTCTACAGCGGCGTCGATCTTTCCGAGAGACAACTCACGCACGATGACCAGGCGATTCGTCAGAAGATCGGGGTCCCGAACGGGGCCGTTTTATTAGGCACTGTCGCCAATCTGTTTCCACGAAAAGGCTATGAGGTCATGCTTCGGGCTCTCCCGGCTATCGTCCATGCGGTTCCCACGGTGCATTACGTGATCGTGGGCAGTGACGATCACGATTATGCCGATCGATTGAAGCGGCTCGCTCACGAGTTGAAGATTGCCGATCACGTGCACATTGTTGGCTTTCAGGACCCAGTTCAGCCGTTCCTGGCTTCCCTCGATCTGTATGTGCACCCGGCACTCATGGAGGGGTTCGGGATAGCGGTGGTCGAAGCGATGGCGATGGGAAAAGCCGTGGTAGCGACCACGACAGGGGGACTTCCCGAAGTCGTGGCGCAGGGGGAGACCGGCTTGCTAGTTCCTCCGGGAGATGTCGAATCATTGGCCGTTACCGTAGTGTCCCTCCTGCAGGATCGAGTCAGGCGAGAACAGATGGGATTCTGTGGGAGGGCGCGCGCGTACGAGCGATTTAGTCTCGAAGCGTTTGTTGAGCAGGTGGAACATCTGTACGATGAGGTGCTGGGAGCTTAGAAGGCTGTGGAAAAGCTTTGGAGTACGCCGGAACGAGCCCAGTCTGTCTGGTTGTTTGGTCTGTCTTGTCTATCTGGTTAGTTTCATGCAACCAAATAAACCAGACAAACCGAATAGACCAAATGAACAAGACTGCTGGTGGACTTTTTCAGCATCCTGTTGGAATAGGTGAGGATGAGAATTGGTTTTGATGCCAATCCGATGGTGGGCGATCTGGGCGGGGTAGGATGGCACAGCTACCACCTGCTCCGCACGATGCTGGCAGAGAAAGAGGCCATCGACTTTGTGGCCTATGCGAGGCCGGGCGCTGAGCAGCCTGACTCTGTGAAAGCGTGGCCGGGCGTTGAGCGGCTTCAGTGGGTAAACTCGAGCCGATGGGGGATGGGGAAGCGGGGTTCGTCCGATCAATTGGATCTGTACCATGGGACAAACTTTCGGATGCAGACAGTCGGGCGCTACGGCGGGGTCGTCACGATCCACGATCTGTGGCTGGACCGAAACCCGCAATACTCGAAGAAGATGTTGGGCCAATGGCCATCGGCGTTCAAGACGAGACAGACTGCGCTACGAGCGAGAAAAGCCATCACGGTGTCCGAGTTTTCCGCTAGAGAACTGGTGGAGCTGTATGGCTTGAAGCGCGAACACGTCGTGGTCATTCCCAACGGAGTGTCAGAGGATTTCGTGCCACGTCGGGATGATCTGGCGATGGCGGAGCTGCGGAAACGGATTGGTCTGACGGCCGAGCACTATGTCTTATTTATTGGGGGAGCTGACCCACGCAAGAATCACCAGATATTTCTCGAAGCGGCGGAGATGGTGCGGAAGAAACTGGGATCGAGAATGTTGGTCCTTGTCGGTTCGCCCATCCATCCGTTCGGGAACTATGAGGAGACGGCTCGAAGGCGCAGCTTGACGGAAAGGGTGCTTTGCCCAGGACGGTTGTCCACGAAGGATCTGCAACTGTTGTATTCCTCCACCGATCTGTTCGTCTTCCCCTCGTTGTACGAAGGGTTTGGGATGCCCGTGTTGGAAGCGATGGCTTGTGGGGCGCCTGTGCTCACGTCCAATTCGACCGCGTTGGCAGAAGTGGCGGGCGATGCGGCGGTGTTGGCAGATCCTCAAGACGCGCGGGAGCTCGGAGAAGCGATGATCCGTGTGCTCGAGGATGAGTCGCTTCGAGCCGCCTTGAAGGTCAAAGGATTCGCTCGCGCCAAGCAGTTCTCCTGGGAGCAGGCGGCGACGCGAACAGTGGCGCTCTATCGGGAGCTTTGCCGCGATGACCGTTAAACGTCAATCGTTAAGCGTTCAACGAGAGGAAAGCAAACCGGCTGGGTCTTGCGATTCACGTTTTACGATTCACGGTTAACGAGCATGCGCAATGTCCTGATCA